>NZ_FUKP01000040.1:0-8230 GCF_900163825.1 Micrococcus lylae
CGGCGGTCCAGCTCGTGCACGACGAGCGCTTCGCCCAGCTGCGCGAGGAGCACGACACCGTGGTGGTCACCGCGGACAAGGCCACGGTGACCTCTGCCGCCGGCGGCGGCGAGGACCTGCTCGCCGTCTCCTTCGAGACCCGCCTGCCGCTGCTCGAGGAGAAGGACGGGCACGTGCGCGTGGCCCTGCCGGACTCTGAGGACGGCTGGCTGTCCGAGGACTCCGTGAAGGTGCTGAAGCGGGGCGAGAAGCTCCCCACCCCCACCGCCGAGCAGGTCATCGAGACCGGCAAGCGCTTCCTGGGCCTGCCCTACCTGTGGGCCGGTGTCTCCTCGTACGGCTTCGACTGCTCGGGCTTCACCTACTCGATCTTCCGCCACCACGGCATCGACATGCCGCGCGACTCCGGCCCGCAGCTGCGCGAGTCCGGCTTCCCGTCCGTGGAACGTGAGGACTGGCAGCCCGGCGACCTGCTGTTCTTCTCCTTCCAGGCCGATCCCGACCGCATCCGCCACGTGGCGGTGTACGTCGGCGACGGCAAGATCCTGCACTCCCCCGAGTCCGGCAAGACCATCGAGATCGTCACGGTGGCCTCCTACGACACCGGCAACACCTACGCCGGCGCCGTGCGTCCGCCCCTGGCGACGGCCTGACCGGCCCCGCCGAGCGATTCGCCTCCCCTCCCGTCTCCGGGCGGGAACGACGACGGGCCTGAGGAGCGGTCAGGCCAGGCGCTGCGTGGACGCGCGCTCCTTCATGACGTCCAGGGCGGCGAGCGCCTCGGCCCGCGACTGCCTGAGGTCGACGACAGGCTCCGGGTACCCGGACAGCGGCGAGTCGGCCTCGGGCACCCAGCGGGCCACGTACACCCCCTCGGGGTCGAACCGCTTGGCCTGGGTGTCCGGGTTGAAGATCCGGAAGTACGGGGAGGCGTCGGCGCCGCAGCCGGCCACCCACTGCCAGGAGACGGGGTTGTTGGCCTCGTCCGCGTCCACAAGGGTGTCCCAGAACCATGCCTCGCCGTCCTGCCAGGGCTGCAGCAGGTTCTTCACCAGCAGGGAGGCCGCGGTCATACGCACGCGGTTGTGCATCCACCCGGTCTGCCAGAGTTGCCGCATGCCCGCGTCCACGAGGCGGATGCCGGTGCGCCCCCGCGCCCACGCGCGCAGGGCGTGATCATCCGGTGCGTAGGGGAACGCGCGGAACTCCGGACGCAGCGGCATCCGGTCCAGGTCGGGGTGGTGGTACGTCAGGGACCATGCGAAGTCCCGCCAGTACAGCTGGCGCACGAACGCGGCCCGGTCCTGGTCCGCGACGTCAGCGGCGTGCGCGGCGGTGAGCACCTGGCGTGGGGAGAGCTCGCCGGAGCGCAGCCGCGGGGACAGGCGGGACGTGGACTCCCGGTCCCCCGGCATGTCCCTGGTCGCGGCGTAGCCGCCGACGCCCGCCTCGATCGCCTCCAGCTCCTCCACCGCCGCAGACTCTCCCGGCGCCCAGTGCCCGGCGACGGTGTCCTCCCACCAGGCAGGCGAGGTGTCCGCCAGAGCGAGGTCTGTCAGGGAGGTGAGGGAGCCGTCGTCGTAGAGCCGCGCGAGCCTGGCGAGCAGGTCGTGCGGCGGGCCGCCGAGCGGCTCCGGAGCCGGCAGCGGCGTCCCCACGGGGATCTGTGCGGCGGCCCGGTGGAACGGGGTGAAGATCCGATAGTTCCCCCCGGCGGCCGTGGTGACGGTCCACGGCTCGGTGAGCAGGGCCCCGGCGTGGCTGTGCGCCTCGACCCCCGCCGCACCCAGCAGGGTCTTCACCTCGGCGTCGAGGGAACGCGAGCGCGGCGCGTAGCGGCGGGACCAGCGGACGGTGCCCGCGCCGAGGGAGCCGGCGAGCTCCGGCACCACGGACCGGGCGTCTCCGGAGGCGAACACCAGCGGGATGCCGAGCGCCTCCAGCCGCACAGACAGCTGCTCGAGGCTGCGGTGGTACCACCAGCGCACGGCGGCGCCGAGGGGACGCGGGCCCAGGCGTCCACCGTCGTCGGCCTCCCCGGGCTCCTCTCGGATCCACAGCGCCACCACATCGGCGCCGTCCTCCACGGCGGCGGTGAGCGCCTCGTGGTCGTGGGTGCGCAGGTCGTCGCGGAGCCAGAGCAGGGTGGTCATCGGCCCAGTCTGCCGCACACCGTGCGCAGCGTCCTCGGCCGAGGCACGACGACGGCCGGGGACGTCCGCGCAAGGCGACCGGCCGCCCTCGGGAAGGGCCGTCGGGTCTCCACGGCCCGAGGGGTCGTTCAAGGCTGCACGTAGTACATCTGCTTGTTGACGAACTCGTCCATGCCGAGCGGGCCCAGCTCGCGGCCGAAGCCCGAGCGCTTCACGCCGCCGAACGGGATCTCGGCGCCCTCGCCGGCCGGGGTGTTCACATTGGCCATGCCCACCTCCAGCTGTGAGGCGATCTTCTCCGCCAGCGCCTCGTCCTGCGAGAACACCGCGCCACCGAGGCCGAACGGGGTGTCGTTGGCCAGTTCGAGGGCTTCCTCGGGGGAAGAGGCCTTGTAGACGACGGCCACCGGGCCGAAGAGCTCCTCGCTGTAGGCGTCCATGTCCTTGGTGACATCGGTGATGACGGCCGGGGAGAACAGGGCTCCGGCGCCGTCGCCGAGCTCGCCGCCCACGTGCACGGTGGCGCCCTGCTCCCTGGCCTTCGCCACCTGCTCCGCCAGGGTCTCCGCGGCGCCGCGCGAGGACAGCGGCAGGTAGACGGTCTCGTCCTCGGAGGCCGGCTCGCCGGGCTTCATGGCGGAGGCGAGCTTCACCAGCTCGGCGACGAACTCGTCGTAGATGTCCTCGGCCACGATCATGCGCTTGTTCGAGTTGCACGCCTGGCCCTGGTTGTACATGCGGGTGCCCCAGGCGGTGGCGGCGGCCTCGGCCACGTCCTCCGTGTCCAGGATGACGTAGGGATCGGAGCCGCCGAGCTCGAGCACGGCCTTCTTCAGGTGCTGGCCGGCCTGGGCGCCGATGATGGCGCCGGCGCGCTCGGAGCCGGTGAGGGAGACGCCCTGGATGCGCGGGTCCGCGATGAACTCGGAGATCTGGTCATGGGTGGCGAACACGTTGGTGTACACGCCGGCCGGCACGCCGGCGTCGTCCATGATCTTCTGCACGGCCAGGGCCGAGCGGGGGCAGATCTCCGCGTGCTTGAGCACGATCGCGTTGCCGAGCATCAGGTTCGGGGCGGCGAAACGGGCGATCTGGTAATACGGGAAGTTCCACGGCATGATGCCCAGCAGCACGCCGATCGGCAGGCTGCGGACCATGGCGCGGCCGCCGGCGAAGGACTCGATCGGTCGGTCCTTGGACAGCTCGGCGGCGTTCTTCACGAAGTAGCCGAAGATCTCCGCGCTGAACTCGGCCTCCTCGACGCCCTCGGAGACGCGCTTGCCCATCTCCTCGGCGATGATCTGCGCGAGCTCGTGCTTGCGCTCGTCGAACAGGTCGGCGACCTTCTGCACGATCGTCCCACGCTCGTCCACGGACAGGGCGGCCCACTCGCGCTGGCCGGCCACGGCGGTGGCGAGCACGCCGTCGATCTCGGAGTCCTGCAGGGAGTCGAAGGTCTCGACGACCTCGTCGGTGGCCGGGTTGTGCACGCGGTATCCGGTGGCGGTGCTCATGGGGTGTCTCCTCTCCTCGGTTGCCCCTCATTCTGTCCTGTCCTGCGCTGTGCGTCACACCGGCGCGGCGGCGGCCGCTACACGGTCCGCGAAGGCCGGCACCGCCTCGGTGCGGGCGGCCGTCGTCGGGAAACGGAGCACAATGGGCGCATGACCCCGGAGGAGTTCCGCACCCACGGCCACGCCCTGATCGACTGGATCGCCGACTACCGCGCCGCCTTGCATGAGCGCCCCGTGATGTCACCGCTGCGTCCCGGCGAGGTGGCCGCGCAGCTGCCGGCGGCCGCCCCAGAAACCGGCGAGGACCCGGCCACAGTGCTGGCAGACCTGGACCGAGTGATCCTGCCAGGTTTGTCCCTGTGGCAGCACCCGGAGTTCTTCCACTTCTTCCCCGCGAACGCGGAGCTGTCCTCCGTCCTGGGCGACATCGCCTCCACCGGCCTGGGCGTCCTCGGGCTGTCCTGGGAGTCCTCCCCCGCCCTGTCCGAGGTGGAGATCCGCACCATGGACTGGATGCGCAGGCTGCTCGGGCTGTCCGGGGCCTGGCGGGGCGTGGTGCAGGACTCCGCCTCCGGCTGCGCGCTCACCGCCATGATCGAGGCCCGCGAGCGCGCCAGCGGGTTCGCCATGCACGCCGGCGGCACGGACCAGGGCCGGGACCGCATGGTGGTCTACTGCGCCGCCCAGGCCCACTCCTCCGTGCCCAAGGCGATGCTGCTGGCCGGCTTCGGCCGCCAGAACGTCCGCGAGGTGCCCGTGGACGCGGACTACGCCATGGACGCGCAGGCGCTGCGCGCCATCGTCGCCGAGGACCGGGCCGCAGGCCTGAGGCCGGCGGCCGTGGTGGCCACCTGCGGCACCACGGCCACCACCGCGCTGGACCCGCTGGCCGAGATCGGGCGGATCGCCCAGGACGAGGACCTCTGGTTCCACGTGGACGCCGCCATGGCCGGCTCCGCCATGCTCCTGCCGGAGTGCCGGTGGATGTGGGAGGGCGTGGAGCTCGCCGACTCCCTGGTAGTCAACGCCCACAAGTGGCTCGGCGTGGCCTTCGACTGCTCCCTCTTCTTCGTCAAGGACCCCGTGTTCCTGGAGAAGGTCATGGCCACCCACCCCTCCTACCTGCAGTCTTCCCATGACGAGGACGTGGTCAACCTCCGAGACTGGGGCGTGCCGCTCGGCCGCCGCTTCCGGGCCCTCAAGCTCTGGTTCATGCTCCGCATGGAGGGCGCCGAGGCCCTGCGGGCGCGCCTGCGCCGGGACCTGGACAACGCCGCCTGGCTGGCCGCCCAGGTCGACGCCGCCGAGGGCTGGGAGCGGGTGGCCCCCACGCCGCTGCAGACAGTCTGCGTGCGACACGTGCCCGCCGGACTCGACCCCGCCGACCCGGCCGACACCGAGGCGATCGACGCGCACACCCGTGCCTGGGCGCAGGCCGTCAACGCCTCCGGGAAGGCGGCCGTCTCCCTGGCCACGCTCGAGGGGCGGTGGATGGTGCGCCTGTCCGTCGGGGCGCTCGGCGGCACCGAGCGCGAGCACGTCGAGCGGCTCTGGAAGGTCCTCGGCGAGGCCGTCGCCCGGTGACGGCTCAGGCGGAGGCGCCAGGACCGTCGTCGGGGACGGGCCGAGAGTCCAGCGTCTTCTGGAGCAAGACGAGGTCCAGCCACCGGCCGAACTTGCAGCCGACCTGCGGCAACCGGCCGGTCTCGATGAACCCGAGGTGTTCGTGCAGGCGGATCGAGCCCGCGTTGCCGGCCTCGACGCCGGCGACCATCACGTGCACGCCGGCATCCCGTGCGGACTCCACGAGGTCCTCCAGGAGGCACCGGCCCAGGCCGCGGCCACGCTGGTCCTCGCGCACGTACACGGAGTGCTCCACGGTGTGCCGGTAGCCGTCGAAGGCACGCCAGGGCCCGTAGGTGGCGTAGCCGACGACCTCGCCGTCCTGCCCCTCGGGCGCGTCCACGGCCACGCGGACGGGGAACCCGGCCCGTTGCCGGTCGGCCATCCAGGCGACGCGGTTGTCTGCGTCCACCGTGGCGTCGTTCCAGATGGCCGTGGAGTTCTCCACGGCGTGGTTGTAGATGGCGGCGACCGCCGCGGCGTCCTCGGGGCGGGCGTGGCGCAGGTGCATGGCGGCGGGCCCTTCTGACGGCCAGGGTCAAGGCGGGCAAGACGCTTCAGGGTACGACCGACGACGCTCCCGCACCTCCGCCGTCGACGTGCGGTCCGCCGTGTGGTCGGCGCACGAGAAAGGGCCCGGAGCGTGCGCTCCGAGCCCTTCGTCTGGTGGAGGTAAGGGGATTCGAACCCCTGACCTTCTGCATGCCATGCAGACGCGCTACCAACTGCGCCATACCCCCCAGATCGAGGCGTCCTCCGGCCGATCTCTCGCCCGAACGACTCGAGAACTATAACCAGTACTCGAGAGCCGATGCAAATCGGCGGAGCCGCCACAGGCACGGCAACGGGCGATGCCCGTCAGTGCCCGCAGCCAGTGTTCCCCAGTGGCGGCGTGCCCGTCAGGTCCGCCCGACGAGACGGGACGGCGTGTGCCAGAGGACGTCCCGCAGCCAGTCTTCCCCCAGTCCCCAGGAGGACAGTGCCTGGAGCTGGTGGTGGTAGCCGTAGGGGATGGTGGGGAAGTCGCTGCCCAACACGACCTTGCCGGCGGCCCGGCGCATCAGCTCCGGGAAGTCCTCGGGCGTGGGGACCAGCTCCTCCATGTAGTCGGTGCCGACCATGGTGGTGTCCAGGTACACGTTCGGGTGCTCACAGGCGAGGGCGGCGAACTCGCGATACTCCGGCATGCCCGCGTGGGCGATGACCAGCACGAGGTCCGGGTGACGTTCCACGAGCCGGGCGATGCGCTCCGGACCGGTGAACTCCCCCGGGTGCGGACCGGAGCCGCAGTGGATGACCACGGGCGTGCCCGCAGCGGCGATCCTGCGCCACACCGGCTCGAGCAACGGGTCCACCGGGGAGAACGCGCCGACCTGCACGTGCACCTTGAACAGGCGCGCCCCTGCCGCGAGCGCCTCGGCCACGTAGGCGTCGGCCTCGGGCTCCGGGTAGAAGGTGGCCGAGTGGATCGCGTCCGGATGCTCCGCCGCGAAGGCGCAGGAATACTCGTTCAGCCAGGCGGCCATGCCCGGACGGTGCGCGTAGTTCAGGGTGCCGTAGGCGGTCACGCCCAGCTCGCGCAGGATGCGGACGCGCTGCTCGTCGTCGAACCGATAGGTGACGGGCCAGGCCGGCAGACCCTGCTCCGGGAGCGCGTCGAACACTCCCCACACCTTGCGCTGGACGCTCTCCGGCATGAAGTGCACGTGCAGGTCCACCAGACCGGGCAGGCCCAGGTCCTTCAGGAAGGCGGGGACATCGGCATCACGAGCTGGGGCGAGGCCGGCAAGCGGCGAGGCAGGCGACGTGCTCATAGTCACACCCTACGTGCAGTACCTCTGGGCCTCGACCTCACGAGGAACCAGATGACGGCAAAGGGCCCGGATCCTTCGATCCGGGCCCTTCGCTGTGGTGGACCTAGCGGGAGGCTTGTCGAAACTTGCCCCGGCACTGGCGCGGATGGTCGCGAGCCAGAGAGCTATTCGGAGGCGTGCGTGTCCACCACGCCCACGGAGGCGTAGCCTCCTTCAGCTGTCTCGACCGGATGAGACTGCCCTTCAGGAGGCGGAAACTGCGTACCTGTCGGGGCGGTCGTTGAAGGCGATCGCGAAAGAAGTTGGAATCGGGCATGAGCGGTTGTCGCGCCTCCTCCGCGAGCGCGGAGTCAGGCTACGGAACCAGTCCCCTACTCGGGAAGAGACTGCTCAGATGAAGACTCGCTACACCGAAGGCATGTCACTCGAACGCATCGGAGCAGTGCTGGGCTACTCGCCTGGCACTGTCAGGGCCCATCTGCTCGCCGCCCAGGTCGTCATGCGCGACTCGCACAGGCGATAGGCCTGCGCAATCAGGCCGATCCGTAATCGTCGGGCCTGCCTTCCACTTCGTCGAACAGTGCGTCGTGAACGAGGAGGCGGGCCTCGGCGCTGAGCGTCCGATCCGAGTGACGGTCTTCCGCTTACTCGCCGACGTTGACGACCACGCCCCAGAGATCGTTCCACCCGTCGTGGACCTCACCTCGGCTGGCCGAAGTGCCGTCACGGTGCGATCAGCCTCAACAGCACGATCCTTGAACGCCTGCCCGAGTGGCGTCCGCTCCATAGTTCTCAGCATGTCGGGGTGCTACGAAACTACTGCCAACAAGGGCGGAGAACCGCGGAACTGGCCGAACTCCTGGCCACGGCGCGCGCGTCGACACGACAGGTCAACGACCGCTCGCTCCCCCAGCAGAACACGCTCCACCGTTCGGTCATCAAGCTCCTGATCGAGGACTACGAGGCAGGCGCCTCGACGTACGAGCTCGCGAAGCGGTACAACGTGCGCCGCAACACCGTCCGCGACGCACTCCGCCGCGCGGGGTTCGACCCCGCTGACAAGGGGAAACGGGCTCTTCACAATCGAGGGTGTAGACGGGGGGCTCGGGGAAGTGGCGCGTCGATA
>NZ_FUKP01000002.1:0-13628 GCF_900163825.1 Micrococcus lylae
GCTTGGGGGCAAGACTCCCGCTCAACGAGTGTCATCAACGTGATGGCCGGGTACACCTAGGCTGAGGGCCAGGCGGCACGACGCGCGCCACCGCCCGCCCGGACCTGTGGACAACTCCCCGGCGGCCTCGGCATTCGGGTCACGATGGATGGAGGCGAGGACGGGCCTCGCCGGAGGGAGGAAAGACCATGACCATCACCGCAGGCGAGTCCCGATACGGCATGCCGTGGGCGCGCGAGGACTATGAGCGGCTGGCGGACGTGCTGCCGGAGACCGAGGACGCCTTCGAGGTCGGCGTCAGGATCGGCAGACCCCCCACTGCGCTGGCCGAGCGCTGCCGTGCCATGCTCCCCGCGCGGGAACGGCACATTCCGGGATGCATGGTCCTGAACCGGCTCCACCGGCTGATGCAGGAGGAGGACTTCGACTGGGAGTCCGCCATGCGCGAGCCCGAGATCAAGGCACCGGTGACCGTGGTCGAGGAGCACCACACCGGGTGGAAAGGCTTGGAGACGGCGGACAAGGTGGCGGCACTCGATGCGCTCATCGCCCATCGCGAGCATCTTGCGCCGGACGAGTGGAAGCGCGTCCGGGAGGCCCTGGACGAACCCGGTATCGACGAGGCGCTCGCACGCCGCCGCATCGACCGCCTGGTCCGCCAGGGGTGGGCTCGGAACGACGCGCACTACTCCACGATGTTCCGCCTCCAGTACGAGGCCTTCGACGGCGACGACGACCGCGTCGCCTTCATCCTGAACGCCCACGAGCCTGCCCCGGAACCCAACCCGTGGTTTGGGTCCGACGACGGAGACTGGCGGTACTGAGACACCCTCCGGCTACGCTCGCCCCATGCGCATCACCGTCCACGGCCATCACCGCATCAGCCGCTCCCCCGAGCTCGGCAGGCTCCGCCTGCGTGTGGAGGCATCCGGCCCGGACAGGGCCGCGGTGCTGGAGACGGTGCGGCAGGAGGCCTCCCGTCTGTCCGGTGAGCTGCTGGAGCTGAAGGCCGGCGGCCTGCTGGACGAGTACGTTGTCCAGGCGCCGGGCACCCATGTGGAGCGCGACCACGACGAGCACGGTCGCCCCACCGTCCTGCGGCACGTGGTGTCCGTGGCGGTCACCGCCGTCTTCACGGACGCCTCCATCCTCGGCGAGCGCGCCTCCGAGTGGGCGCTCCGCCTTCCCCTCGAGATCGGCTGGGTGGACTGGCAGCTGACGGAGGCCACCCATCGAGAGCTCGAGGAGTCCGCGCTGACCGAGGCCGTCGCCGACGCCCGACGCCGCGCGCAGGTCATGGCCGCCGCGGCCGGGGCCAGGGAGGTCCGGGTGCTCGAGGTCGCCGATCCGGGGCTGCTCTCCGGCGGCGAGGCCGCGCAGGACTCCGGTGTCCGCTTCGCCCGCGCCTACGGGGCCAACGGCGGCGAGGGCATCGCCTTGGTCCCGGAGGACGTCACGGTCGAGGCCGCCGTCCAGGTCCGCTTCGAGGCCTGACCGTCCTGCTCAGTCCTCGCTTCCGGGTGGCCGCCCGTGGGCGGTCAGCTCAGCGGGCCCTCCCCACTGCTGCATCACGACGACGGCCAGCCCGGACGTCTTCATCGTCACCGGCTCTCCGGTCAGGTGGGCGACGAGCTCGTCGCAGGCCGGGCTGTGGCCGACCAGGACCACGGTGTTCGCATCCCGGGCCTCCGGGGCGGAGGCCAGGCCGCGGACGATCTCCAGCAGGTCGGCGCCGTCGAAGGTGTAGGCCCGTTCCTCGACGCGTTCGGGGACGGTGTCCGGGAGCTCGGCGGCGGCCAGGCGCCAGGTCTCGGCGGCGCGGACGGCCGGGGAGACGACGGCGAGGTCGATCGGCGGGATGTTCGCGGCCAGCCAGCGTCCGGCCTCGGCGGCCTGACGGCGGCCGCGCTTCTTCAGGGACCGGTGCCGGTCGTCCACGGGGACGGACCAGTCCGACTTGCCGTGGCGCATGACGATCAGGGTGCGGTGGCTCATGGCCCCATTGTGTCTGCACGGGATACTGGAGGGCATGAAGGATCTGCGCGTCGCCCCGTGCCCCGGTGCGCCGCGCGGACTCATGATCCCGGCTGCAGAGCTGACCGAGCGGTTCGCGCGGGCCGCCGGCCCCGGCGGTCAGGGCGTGAACACCACGGACTCACGCGTGCAGCTCAGCCTGGACCTCACGGAGTGCTCCGTGTTCACCGACGCCCAGCGCGAGCGGGTCCTGCAGCGCCTGGCCGCCAGGCTGACCGCTGGCGTCCTCACGATCGACGCCGCCGAGCACCGGGCTCAGCGCCGCAACCGCGTGGCCGCCCGCGAGCGGCTGGCGGCCCTGCTCGAGGAGGCGCTGACGCCTCAGAAGCACCGGCGGGCCACCAAGCCCACGCGCGGCTCCCAGCGCCGCCGGCTCGAGGGCAAGAGGCGCCGCTCCGAGATCAAGCAGGCGCGGCGCCGGCCCCGGATGGACTGACTCAGGCCAGCTCGATCCCCGCGGCGAGCGCTCCTTCACCCTGCAGCTCGCGCAGCCGTGTCAGCACCCGATCCCGCAGGGTCCACGGGCTGACGGTGTTCACGTTGACCTTGGTGGCGCCCTCGAAGCCGGCGAGGGTGGAGACGCGCCACTTCAGGCAGATCCGCCAGGGGATGCGGGCGCCCACACCGGCCGGACGGGTGTGCCACTCCTCGTTGCAGGGCACGTCCGCGCCGGTCGCGGCATGGGCCGCGTGCAGCAGGTCGGACACCGCGCCGAGCTCCTCGGCGGAGTGCTCCCACGGCTCCGAGGCCTCGGCGGTGGACCAGACCTCGAGCGTCGGGTAGCGGTGCCCGAAGCCGGCGAACAGGACCGCGTGCGCGTTCTGCGCCACCACGAGGCCGCGCTTCCGCGCATATCCCACGGCCCAGTCCTCGAACACGTCGGGGTTCTTCGCCACGGCGGCGAGGACGGCCTCGTTCTGCGCCCCGCGCTCGTCGATGGCCACGAGCTGCTTGTGCAGATGGTCGAAGGAGGCGCCGGCCGGCTTGAGCCAGTTCTGGAACACGGACACGTACCGCACGCCCGGGTCCATGGCGTAGAGGTCCTTCGCCGACTCGGCCGTGAACCGGATGAACTCGCGGTGCTCCTCCGACGTCAGGGTTCCGGACGACGCCAGCTCGTGGTCCGTCCGGGCGCCGTCCACGAAGTGGCGCCGGGCGATGACCACGTCATGTCCACCGCCGAAGAACCCGGAGGCCGCCTCGATCCGCTTGTCCTCGGTCATGCCGGAGACCTCGTCGCCGGTCTTGCCGGAGGCGCGCAGCTTGTTCTCGATCACCGCGAGCACGTGGGCCCGCCCCTGCGCAGTCGCCAGGTAGGCGTCCCGGCGGGCGCGCACGGCGTCGGACAGCTCGTAGCCGTGGTTGAGGTGCCAGTAGTCGTAGCTGAGGATCTCGAAGAGGTTCGGCACACGCCGGAACTCGGCCACGGTGGCGTCGAGCTCCTCGGCAGGCACGGCCAGCAGTGTGCGGTGCGTGCCGTCGTCGTCCCTCACGGAGCGGGACTTCTCCGGCGGGGTCTGGCGGACGTTCTCGGGACAGAAGGCACAGTGGCGGCCGTGCATCGACGGGTCCAGCGGGACGGCGGCGGGGCGGGCCATGCCGAGCGGGCGGTCGCCGCGGCCGGGGACGGTCCACACCTCGGTGCCGGTGAACGGGTTGCGCTGCTTGACGGTGCCGTCGGCGAGCTGGACGAGGAAGTCGGGGGCATCGGCGGCCACGGCCATGGCGGCTCCTTCGAGAGGACGGCGGGGACTACGCCACAACCTAGCGACTGCCGCAGGCCGGCACGTGCAGGCGAAGAACGGGCACCACAGCCGGCGGCCGCGCCCTGGACAGCCGTGGTCCTTGCAGGGCGACGGCTGACACCCGCTCCCTGCCCCGGGGGTACCCTGGACGGTGGCCCGTCTCACTCGCTCACCCCATGGAGGCCCCATGTCATCCCGCATCCACCACCCCGGTCTGCGCGCCAAGGTGATGTCCGCCGACGAGGCCGCGGCCTTCATCGAGCCGGGCACCACGGTGGGCATGTCCGGCTTCACCGGATCGGGCTACCCGAAGGCCGTGCCGATGGCTCTGGCGAACCGCATCAAGGCCGCCCACGCCCGCGGCGAGGACTTCCAGATCAACCTGCACACCGGCGCCTCCACCTCCACCGAGATGGACGGCGCGCTGGCCGAGGCGGACGGCATCGCCCTGCGCACCCCGTTCCAGTCGGACCCGACCATGCGGGCGAAGATCAACTCCGGTGACATCGAGTACATCGACACCCACCTGTCCCACCTGGCGCAGACGGTGTGGAACGGCTTCTACGGCCCCATGCGCACGGCCGTGATCGAGGTGTCCGCGATCCGCGAGGACGGCACCCTGGTCCCCTCCTCCTCGGTGGGCAACAACAAGTCCTGGCTGGACCTGGCGGACCAGGTGATCCTCGAGGTGAACTCCTGGCAGTCCGAGGACCTGGAGGGGCTGCACGACGTCTACTACGGCACCGCCCTGCCGCCGCAGCGCAAGCCGATCATGATCATGGACCCGGCCGACCGCATCGGCCAGCCGTACTTCGAGTGCGACCCGGACAAGGTCGTGGCGGTCGTGGAGACCCACGCCCCGGACCGCAACTCCCCGTTCAAGCCGGCCGACGCCGACTCGATCGCGATCGCCCGGCACCTCGTCGACTTCTTCGAGCACGAGGTGGCCCACGGCCGCTACGACGAGCACCTGCTCCCGCTGCAGTCCGGCGTGGGCAACATCGCCAACGCCGTGATGGCGGAACTGGTGAAGTCCCGGTTCAAGGGTCTGACCGCCTTCACCGAGGTGGTCCAGGACGGCATGCTCGACGCCCTGGACTCCGGCACCCTGCGGCTGGCCTCGGCGACCGCGTTCTCCCTGTCCACGGACAAGGCGGAGGAGTTCAACGCCAACGCCGGCAGGTACCGGGACAAGCTGATCCTGCGCACCCAGGAGATCTCCAACCACCCGGAGCTCGTGCGCCGACTCGGCATCCTCGCCATGAACGGCATGCTCGAGGCCGACCTCTACGGCAACGTCAACTCCACCCACCTGATGGGCACGACGATGATGAACGGCCTCGGCGGCTCCGGAGACTTCGCCCGCAACGCCTTCACCTCCTTCTTCCTCACCCCGTCCACCGCGAAGGGCGGCGCCATCTCCTGCATCGTGCCGATGGTCTCCCATGTGGACCACACCGAACACGACGTGCACGTGGTGGTCACCGAGCAGGGACTGGCCGACCTGCGCGGCCTCTCCCCGAAGCAGCGTGCCCGCACGATCATCGACACGTGTGCGCACCCGGACTACAAGGAGCAGCTGCAGGACTACTTCGACCGCGCGATGCGTGACTCGGGCGGCCTGCACACCCCGCACCTGATGGACGAGGCCCTGGCCTGGCACCAGCGCTTCATCGAGACCGGGACGATGCGTCAGGGCTGACGGCCAGACGGCCCGCACGCCTCCGAGGCTCTCGAGGGACGCCTCCCGCACGCCCGGGGCCGAGCGCCTACTATGGTTCCACCTCGACCCTGTGGCCGAGGTCTCACCGCACGTCGAACCTCAAGAGGAGTCCCCATGACCTCGCTCAACGGCGGGTCCACCACCGCCGACGCGTCAGATCGGAATGCCGCTTCCCGGGGCCTGCTCAACAGGTTCCTCAACGTGATCGAATGGAGCGGCAACAAGCTTCCGGACCCGATCATCATCTTCGCGGGCCTCTGCGCCCTGACCCTGGCAGCGTCCGCCGTGGCCGGTCTGGCCGGGTGGAGCGCGGTCCACCCGGGCACGGGCGAGACCCTGGAGGCGACCAATCTGCTCAGCACGGAGGGCATGCGCATCGTCATCGGCGATGCGGCCGCGACCTTCGGCGCCTTCGCCCCGTTGGGACAGGTGCTCATCATCATGCTCGGCATCGGCGTGGCCGAGCGCTCGGGCTGGTTCGAGACCGGCCTGACCCAGGCCATGACCACTGCCCCCAAGATCCTGATCATCCCCGCGATCGCGGTCATCGGTCTGCTGGGCAACATCGCCGGCGACGCCGCCCCGATCGTCCTGCCCCCGCTGGCCGCCCTGATCTTCCTCAAGCTGGGCTGGCACCCGATCGCCGGCATCGCCCTGGCCTATGCGGCCGCCACCGGCGGCTTCGCGGCGAACCTGATGATCGGCATGTCCGACGCCCTGGTCCAGGGCTTCACCCAGGAGGCCGCGGTCCTCATCGACCCGGACATCACGACGACCGTGCCGATGAACTGGTGGTTCATCGCCGTGTCCGTCGGCGTCCTGCTTCCGGTGCTGTGGATCGTCACCACCAAGGTCACCATCCCCCGTCTGGGCGCCTACCAGGCGGCCGAGGACCTGGAGGCGGAGGACGTGGAGATCGACGACGTCAAGCGCAAGGCCAACCGCTGGGCCCTGGTGGCGCTGGCGCTGTTCGCCGCGCTCGTGGTGGCCGCCTGCGTCCCCCAGGGCTCGTTCCTGCGCAACGCGGAGACCGGCTCCCTGACCACCGACGCGCCCCTGATGAACGGGATCGGGCTGATCCTGGCCCTGGCGTTCTTCATCCCCGGGCTGGTCTACGGGATCCGGGCGAAGACGATCACCGGGTCCTCGGACGTCGCCCGCATGATGGTGGAGTCCATGGCCACGATGGCCAGTTTCGTCGTCGTCGTCTTCTTCGCCTCCCAGCTGCTGTCCTATGTGAGCGCATCCAACATGGGCGCCATCCTCGCCATCCGGGGCGCCGAGCTGCTGGAGGGTCAGGACGGCGTCGTGCTGATCATCGGGATCCTCGCGATCTCCGCGTTCGTGAACCTGTTCGTCGGTTCGGCCTCCGCCAAGTGGGCGATCCTGGCGCCGATCTTCGTCCCGATGATGATGCTCCTGGGCTACCACCCGGCGTTCACTCAGATGGTGTACCGCATCGGCGACGCCATCACGAACCCCATCACGCCGATGTTCCCGTACTTCGCACTCGTGCTGACCTACGCGCAGCGCTATGACAAGAAGCTGGGCATCGGCACGTTCATCTCCACGCTCGTGCCCTACTCGCTCGCGATGGGCCTGGCGTGGGCCGCCATGATGATCGTCTGGTTCCTGCTGGGCTGGCCGATGGGGCCGGACGGCCCCATCCGCCTGCCCGCCGAGTGACGAACCACCGACAGGTCGGCGCCGAGCCAGGCGCCGGCCTCGTCCCGCCCCGTTCGAAAGGAGCACCCATGTCCGCCGACATCGAGGCCTACCAGGACCAGCTCGTCGCCTGGCGCCGTCATCTGCACCAGCATCCGGAGGCCTCGTTCGAGGAACACGAGACCGTCCGGTACATCCGCGCCGAGCTCGAGCCGCGTCTGCCGGGCGCCACGTTCGAGAACCTCACGCCGACGAGCCTGGTGGTGACCCTGGACACCGGCCGCCCCGGCCCCACCCTGGGTCTGCGCGCGGACATCGACGGACTGGCCATGACCGAAGACCGGCCCGACCTCGACTTCGCCTCGACGACGCCGGGCCGCATGCACGGCTGCGGTCACGACGGCCACACGGCCACCATCATGTCCGCCCTGGTCTGGGCGCACGATCACCTGGACGAGCTGACCGGCACCGTGCTCGGCATCTTCCAGCATGCGGAGGAGACCCCGCCCGGCGGCGCCAAGGAGATGGTGGAGACGGGCCGGTTCGCCGACGTCGACTACTTCTTCGGCTTCCACTACTGGAGCACCCTGCCCACGGGCACGGTGGACATCAAGCCCGGTCCGGCCTCGGCGAACTCAGACCTGTTCGAGGTGCACCTGCGCGGCGAGGGAGCCCACGCGTCCACCCCGGAGGACGCCGTGGACGTGGTCACCGCCGCCAGCTCCCTGATCCAGCAGTTCCTGCTCATCCCGTCCCGCCGGGTGGCCGGGCTGGACCCGTGTGTGGTGTCCACGACCTGGATGGACGCCGGCCGCCAGTCGGCGCTGAACGTGTACCCGCCTGAGGCACACATCGGTGGAGTGGTCCGCACGCACGACGACGGCGTGCGGGACACGGTGGAGGCGGCGATGCGGGACATGGTCCGCGGCCTGGAGACGGCGAACCCCGGTCTGCGCTGCGAGCTGGACTACCTGCGCGGCTACGACATGGTGTGGAACGACCCGGCCCGCACCGCGGTGGTCCATGAACTCTGCGAAGACCTGTTCCCGGGCTCGGTGATCACCGACCCGCCGATGCTCGGCGGCGAGGACTTCGCGGCCTTCTCCCGGACCGCGCCCGCCACCTATGTGTTCGTGGGGGCCGGCAACGCGGCCAAGGGCTTCGACGCCGGTCACCACAACCCGCGGTTCGGTCTGGACGAGGACGCGTTCCCGATCGCCCTGCGGCTGGTCGTGGAGGTGCTGCGGAACGGGCCGCGCCTGGCGGCGGGATGACGGTCTGACCCCGCGCACGCTCGGAGGCGCAGGCCTCCAGCCTGTCAAGGACGGTTCACGGCTCTGCAAGCCAGCCGTCACGACGGCGTCAGATCACTGGCGGAAGGTGGCGTTCGTGGTCGACCCCGAGCAGCGGGGTCGACCACGAACAGCAGGGTCGACCCCGAGCAGAAGGGACCCGTCATGTCCTCCTCCACCACCGAAGCCCCGGAGCTGAAACGCAACGGGTTCCTGGGGCCCGACACCAACTGGCACCTCGCCTTCGGCATCCTCACCATCGGTGCGCTCGCCCTGTGCATCTCCTGGGCGCTCGGCTACACCGACACCACCCACACGGTGCTGCTGATCACCACGATCGTCGTGGGCATGTTCATGGCCTTCAACATCGGTGGAAACGATGTGGCGAACTCGTTCGGCACCTCCGTGGGTGCCGGCACGCTGACCCTGAAGCAGGCGCTGCTGGTGGCCGCGGTCTTCGAGGTCAGCGGCGGCGTGATCGCCGGCGGTGAGGTCACCGAGACCGTCCGCAGCGGCATCGTGGACCTTGACAGCGTGTCGCTGCCGCCGATGGACTTCGTGTTCATCATGCTCGCGGCCCTGCTCGGCGCCGCCCTCTGGCTGCTCATCGCCACCCGGATGGGGTGGCCGGTCTCCACGACGCACTCCATCGTCGGTGGCATCGTCGGCGCTGCGGTGACCCTGGGCCTGCAGACCGGAGCGGGCGGCTTCGAGATGGTGCAGTGGGGCGAGATCGGCAAGATCGCGCTGTCCTGGGTCCTCTCCCCCGCGCTCGGCGGACTGGTGGCCTGGGTCCTGTACCGGGCGATCAAGAAGCACATCCTCGCCTACAACGAGGAGGCCGACGCCAAGATGCGCGAGCTGCGGCTGGAGCGCATCGAGCTGCGGAAGAAGCACAAGACGGCGTTCGAGCGGCTCTCCGAGGTGCAGCAGATCGCCTACACCAACGCCATGGCCCGGGACGCCGCCACCAAGTCCTCGGGTCACGACTACGAGCCGGACGAGCTGGAGTCGGACTACTACCGTGAGCTGGACGCGATCGAGTCCAAGGAGGACGAGGTCAACTCGCAGCACGCGCTGCAGGTCTGGGTGCCGCTGCTGGCGGCCGGCGGTTCGATCGTGATCACGTCGATGCTGCTGTTCAAGGGCTTGAAGAGCCTGGATCTGAACATCGACAACGTCGGCAACATCCTCATCATGCTCATGGTCGGTGCCGCCGTGTGGATGGCCGTGTTCATCCTCGCCAAGACCCTGAAGAAGCAGTCCCTGTCCCGGTCGACCTTCCTGCTGTTCAGCTGGATGCAGGTGTTCACGGCGTCCGCGTTCGCGTTCAGCCACGGCTCGAACGACATCGCCAACGCGGTGGGTCCGTTCGCGGCGATCGTGGACGTGCTGCGCACGGATCAGATCAACGCCGAGGCCGCCGTGCCCGGGGCCCTGATGCTGGCCTGTGGCGTCGCTCTGGTCTGCGGCCTGTGGTTCATCGGCCGCAACGTGATCAAGACCGTCGGCACCGGGCTGACCGAGATGCACCCGGCGTCCGGTTTCACCGCCGAGCTCGCCGCGGCCGGCGTCGTCATGGCCGCGTCCATGCTGGCCCTGCCGGTCTCCTCGACCCACATTTTGATCGGTGCGGTGCTCGGTGTGGGCATCGTCAACCGCGCCGCGAACTGGAATCTGATGAAGCCGATCGCGCTGGCCTGGGTCATCACTCTCCCGGCCGCTGCGATCATCGGCGCCATCGGTGTGACGGTGCTGCGCGCCGTGTTCGGAGGCTGAACGAGGGTTTAGCGTTGTGTGCATCACTGCATCCTGATGCGAGAGCATCACTGAACACGGAGGCACCCGCCCATGACCACCCCTCATCCCCAGCAGCCAGACATCATGAGCGGCCGCGCCAACCTCCAGCGCGGGCTCGAGACGGTGGGCGGTCACTTGAGCCTGGTCAATGACCGACTGGTCTTCACGCCGCACAAGCTGAACGTCCAGTCCGACCCGGTGGAGATCCCGCTCGCCCAGGTCCGCGGCACCCGCCCCGCGTGGACGAAGTTCCTGGGAGTTCTTCCACTTGCCCCGAATTCCCTGGCCGTGGAGCTGGAGGACGGGACCGTGCATGCTTTCGTGCTCTCGGAGCGCCAGGAGTGGAAGGCCGCGATCGACGACGCGCTGGCGGCTCAGCGCTGGCACGCCGACCCGAGGCGACCCCGGCTGTCCGAGGAGACGGACATGGCCAGGAACTCGCAGGCGCGCCCCGGGGCCTCGCTCGCCGACGACCAGCGGTCCCCGTCCGCCGAGCGATGGGAGGTCGACCTGGACTGGCTGTGGGGCACCCCGCCGGGCAACGACGGATCTGCTGCGACGCTGCGCCTCGATGTCACCGGGCCGGGTGCGGCCCACGCGGCGGTGCGCTGGATGGACTCACTGAGCGCGGACGAGGACGGCGTGCGTGGTGAGGGCGGCTGGCGAGCCGACCCCGGCAACGTTGGAGGCGGCGAGGACCACGCTGTGATCCTGCTGACCTCAGCGGGTGAGGACGTGGCCGACGGCCTCGAGGACGCCGCGGACACCGCATACGAGGCGCTGTCCGCGGTGCCGGGGCTGCAGCTGCACTGGGCGCCGCAGCCCCGGCGCTGACCAGCCGCTGACTCGGCGGCGCCGGTGGCAGTTCAGGCGGCCCAGGCCGGGGACAGGATCGCCGCAGTGCCCGTAGCCGCGGGGGTGCCCTGCCCCCTGCGGCGGTGTGCGCAGACCGCGGGGGCTCTCGTCGAGCGCCAGCCGGCCACGGTGTTGTCCACGGTCGAAGCCGACCTCACCGAGTGCGACTATGGCAACGGGCAGGGCCGGGCGCTCAGCGACCTGGCCACCGAGCCGCTGTGGGCGACGGCGCAGACCCAGCCGTCCGCCATCTGCGAACGACCGGCGTTGTGGACTCAGCCGAACAGGACACTGGACCGTGCGGTCATGAAGATCGTCAAAGCCGGCGGCGGGGTTCAGGCGATGTCGAGGAAGGAACGGAGCTCGGCGAAGGCCGACGGCACGACGGAGTAGTGCGCCCAGCGCCCCTTCTGTTCGCGCGTGAGCAGGCCGGCGTCGACGAGCTTCTTCATGTGGTGACTCACGGTCGGCTGGCTGATGCCCAACGGCTCGGTGAGATCACAGGCGCAGACCGAATTGCAGCCCTGAGCAGCGACATGGGAGAGAAGCCGGAGACGGGTCGGGTCGGAAAGCGCCTTGAGCAAGGACGCGATCCTCTCGGCCTCGACGCTGTCGACGGGCCCCGCTGAGAGCGTGCAGCACTCCTCAGGGCCGTTCATCGTCTCGAGCCCGGCAGCTGCGATCGCGGTCGTCGTGGACATGTCCCCACCTTACATTGACAGTCATCGATGTGAAGCATAGCGTTCGCATCGATATCCGTCGATGGAAGGTTCGGTTCCCTCATGAGTACGACCACCAAGGATGTGGAGCAGCCCCGCGTGATGAAGGAGATGTCCTTCCTCGATCGCTGGCTCCCGGTGTGGATCCTGGCCGCCATGGCAGTGGGTCTCCTGCTGGGACGGTTCATCCCCGGCCTGAACACCGCGCTGGAGGCGGTGAAGATCGGATCCGTGTCCCTGCCCATTGCGATCGGACTGTTGGTGATGATGTACCCGGTCCTGGCGAAGGTCCGCTACGACGAGACCCGGCGCATCGGCGCGGACCGACGCCTGCTGGTGACCTCGCTGGTGCTGAACTGGATCGTCGGCCCGGCACTCATGTTCGCCCTGGCCTGGATCTTCCTGGCCGACCTTCCGGAGTACCGCACCGGCCTGATCATCGTCGGGCTCGCACGCTGCATCGCGATGGTCCTCATCTGGAACGACCTCGCCTGCGGTGACCGAGAAGCAGCCGCGGTGCTGGTCGCGATCAACTCCGTCTTCCAGGTGATCGCCTTCGGTGCCCTGGGCTGGTTCTACCTCCAGGCGCTGCCGTCCTGGCTGGGGCTGCGGACCACGTCGGCCGAGTTCTCGATCGGCGCGATCGTCCTCAGCGTGCTGATCTTCCTCGGGATCCCGCTGGTCGCAGGGTTCCTGACCCGCATCCTCGGTGAGCGAGCCAAGGGTCGGACCTGGTACGAGGAGCGGTTCCTCCCGAAGATCGGCCCCTGGGCGCTGTACGGGCTGCTGTTCACCATCGTGCTGCTGTTCGCCCTCCAGGGCGACGCGATCATCTCCGCACCGGGGGACGTGGCCCGCATCGCCCTGCCGCTGCTGGTCTACTTCGTCGTCATGTTCCTGGGGTCCTTCCTGCTCGGCCGCGCGATCGGACTCGACTACGCGAAGTCCACGACCGTCGCGTTCACGGCCTCGGGCAACAACTTCGAGCTCGCTATCGCCGTCGCCATCGGCACCTTCGGAGTCACCTCCGGCCAGGCCCTCGCCGGCGTCGTCGGCCCGCTGATCGAAGTCCCCGTCCTCGTCGCCCTCGTCTACGTCGCCCTCGCTATGGGGCGGCGCCTGTTCCCCGGCGACACCACCGCCCCCACCCGATGACCCCACAGAAGGATCCCCTCGCCATGACCACGAAGCGCCTTTCAGTCCTGTTCGTCTGCGTGAAGAACGGCGGCAAGTCCCAGATGGCCGCCGCCCTCATGCGCCATCACGCCGGGGATGAGGTCGACGTGCATTCCGCCGGCACCCGCCCGGGCACCGCCATCAACGCCCAGTCCGCGGAGGCGATCGCCGAGGTCGGCGCGGACATGTCCTCCGCCGTCCCGCAGCCGGTCACCCCCGAGCTGCTGCGAAGCGTCGACCACGTGATCGTCATCGGCGACGAAGCCGTTATCAAACCCGTCGAGGGCATGACCGCGCCGGTCACGACCTGGCACACCGATGAGCCCTCTCAGCGCGGCATCGAAGGGATGGAGCGGATGCGCTTGGTCCGCGACGACATCGACACCCACGTCCGCAAGCTCCTGACCGACCTCACCGGCACCGCGAACTGACCGCCCCACAGCAGGAAGACTCCTCATGTTGACCACCGCGACGAACTCACGTCCCATTGGGGTCATCGGCGCTGGCCCCATCGGCTTGCCGCTGCTGCCCACCTCTCTGAGCGCGGCCTGCCGTTCCTGATCCTCGCGGCACGGACCGCGGCAGGAGCCGGGTGTCTGGTCGGTGGGGGGCGGCGGGC
>NZ_FUKP01000071.1:0-29945 GCF_900163825.1 Micrococcus lylae
CACCTACGCGGATCCGCCTTGGGCTTCCGGAATCTCACCAACTACATCGCTAGGTCCTTGCTCGAGAGTGGAGGATTCAAGCCCCGTCTACACCCTCGATTGTGAAGAGCCTCTTTATCCACAGGCGTGCTCTGCGTCGTACACGAGGCTTGCAGGCCCACAGCCCACCAGAGCCAGGGCTTCTGCCTTGGCACGCACGAGAGGCTGTTTCTGCCGGCCCTGTAGACAGGTGGAGGGGAGCGTCTCAGGCGTGGGCCACCTCCATCGCAGTCGGAAGAATCCGCACACGGCAGCCTCGGCAGATATCGCCCAGTGTCTCCTCAGGTCCACCGTCCGCTACAGGACGACCGTCCATCTCAGGCTCACAGCCCTCCTCAGAGGCACCGTCATTCTCAGGGCCGCCGTCATTCTCAGGGCCGCCGCTCTCCTCAGAGCCAAGGCCCGTCGCAGGGACACCGGGCACCGGCCTTCTGAGAGACGGCCCTTCTGTCAGGCCAAGCGTCCGATCACTGCTCTGCCAATCCGTTGACTGCCTCCAGGCCGGCAGGAGTCACGTGACTGGCTTACCCAGACTCGACGATCAGCCTGCCGACGACGTGTCCACCAGTGGCCTCCTACCGGCGCGAGGCATCTATCCGCTCGGCCCGGCAGGGGATCACCGCGTACTGCCCACACTCTCCGCCGTTGCCGTCCCGCCGCTGATAACGCCCCCTCGCCTCCCCACCTGCGCCTGCACGTTGCTTCACATGCCCCGCAGGCACAGTGTCACTGCCAGGTTTCACGTGAAACAGAATCGGCCCGGACATCTGAGCGATGTCCGGGCCGATTCTCCGCTACAGGATCAAGCGGATCCGGTTGCCTTCAGTCGAGTGGAACAGGTGCTCCTCGCTTCGCGATCTCCGCGGCGGCCTCGCGGTAGGCGGCCGCGCCCACCGAGGACGGGTCGTAGGTGAGCACTGTCTGCTGATAGCTCGGCGCCTCAGAGATGCGGACGTTGCGTGGAATGGCCGTCTGCAGCAGCTCCTTGGGGAAGTGCTCCCGCACCTCCTCCGCCACCTGCACCGCCAGGTTCGTGCGGGAGTCGAACATCGTCAGCAGGATCGTCGTCAGCTGCAGCCGCGGGTTCAGATGCTTCTGGATCATCTGCACGTTCTTCAGCAACTGGGACAGACCCTCGAGCGCGTAGTACTCCGCCTGGATCGGAATGAGAACCTCCACCGCGGCCACGAAGGCGTTCACGGTCAGAAGGCCCAGGGACGGCGGGCAGTCGATGAACACGTAGTCCAGACGCTCCTGTCCCTGCTCCTCACGCCACGCGAAGTAACGGTCCAGGGCCTTGGCCAGCCGCTGCTCGCGGGCCACCAAGGAGACCAGTTCGATCTCCGCGCCTGCGAGCTCAATGGTCGCGGGGACCACCTGCAGGTTGTCCACATCTGGGGCGTCCTGCACAACGTCGTGGATCTCCATCTCGTCCAGGAGCACATCGTAGACCGACGCCACCTCGGAGGAGTGAGGCACGTTGAGCGCGGTCGACGCGTTGCCCTGGGGATCGATGTCGACGACCATCACACGCATGCCTGCCCGCGCCATCGCGGCGGCCAGGTTGACGGTGGTGGTGGTCTTGCCGACGCCGCCCTTCTGATTGGACGTCGTGAACACGCGGGTGCGGTCCGGACGGCTGAGCCGCTGACGCTGCAGGCGATTCCCGGACGCGGCGGCGCCCTTCTTCCCGCCCTTGCCGGACCAGCGCTCACGCAACGCCTTGAATGCGCCGGAGCGCTCCTCGTTCTCCTGGGCCATGCGGTTCATCCTCCCCGGGCGGCCGCACCGCCCTGGACTTCTGGTCTTCGGTCCTCCCGACGGCGGCCGGCCGGCTCAGCGGCGAGCGCGCCGCGGCACGACGCGCACCACGGTGGTCGGCTCCGGGAGCACGTCGCCGCCGACGGTGAGGATCTCCGGTTCTCCACAACTGTACTTGCGCAGCGCCTTGGCGGCAGCGGTGATCTCGTTCGCCGCGCTGCGGCCCTTGATGGCCAGCAGCTCGCCCCCGCCCTTCAGCAGCGGCATGGTCAGCGGCAGCAGGGACTTCAGTGCGGACACGGCACGCGCGGTCACGATGTCCACATCGAGGTTCCCGCCAACCTGCTCGGAACGGCCGCGGATGATGTCCACGTTCTCCAACCCCAGGTCGTCCACGACCATGTCCAGCCAGTCCACCCGCCGCTCGAGCGGCTCGATGAGCAGGAACTGGCAGTCGGGTCGGGCCAGGGCCAGGCACAGGCCCGGCAGGCCGGCCCCGGAGCCCACGTCGGCCACGAGGGCGCCCTCCGGCAACAGGTCCGCCACGATCGCACAGTTCATCACGTGGCGTTCCCACAGCCGTGGGACCTCACGGGGACCGATGAGCCCCCACTCGATGCCTGTGGAGGACAGGTGCTCCACGTAGCGCTCGGCCAACGGCAGGGCGTCGCCGAAGATCTGGTCCGCGGCGGCGCCCAGCTCTGCAGGCAGCGGGGGAGCGGGCTGGGCGACGGCCTCCGGAGCCGGGGCCTTGCCGACCTGTGCCTCCGGGGTGCCTGGACGCGGGTCAGTCATCGGCGGAGATCACCACGTGACGGTGCGGGCCCTCGCCCTCGGACTCCGAGACGAGGCCGGCGTCGGCCACCACGTCGTGGACGATCTTGCGCTCATAGGCACCCATGGGCTCCAGATGCACCGGGCCCTTGCCGTCCTTGACCTCGGCCACGGCCCTGTCGGCGATCGTGCGCAGCTCGGCGCCACGGCGGGTGCGGTACCCGGCCACATCGAGGATCAGGCGGGAGCGGTGGCCTGTGGAGGCGAGCACGGCCAGGCGGACGAGCTCCTGCAGGGACTCGAGGGTCTTGCCGTTGCGGCCGACCAGGTCCTGCAGCGCCTCGTCACCCTCGTCGGCGATGACGGACACGTAGGTGCGGCCGTCACGGACCTCGATGTCGATGTCGCCGTCGAGGTCGGCGATGTCCAGCAGCTCCTCCACGTAGTCGGCCGCGACGTCGCCCTCCTCCTCGAGGCGCTCGGCGGCGGTGGCACGCGGGCGGGCGTCGGCCTGCTCGGACGTCTGCTCCACGGCGGCGTCGGCCTGCTCGGACGTCTGCTCCACGGCGACGTCGGCCTGCTCGGACGTCTGCTCCACGGCGACGTCGGCCTGCTCGCCCTGCTGCTCGACGTTCTGAACGTCAGGGGTGTTCTGCTCGCTCATGCTCACTTCTTCCTGCGGTTCTTACGCTGGGGCTGACGGCGCTGGCCGGCACGCTCCACACGCTGGGCCTCCGCCTCCTCACGGGCCTTCTGCTCCTGCAGTGCCTTGCCCACCGGCGGCAGCCCCTTGGCGGCGCGACGCTCGTTGAGCTCACGCTCGGCCAGGGAGCCCGGGGTCGGGTTGTTGCGGATGATCCACCACTGCTGACCCACAGCCCACATGTTCGAGTAGGTCCAGTACAGGAGCACGCCGATCGGGAAGTTGATGCCGCCGATGCCGAAGATCAGGGGCATGCCGTACAGCATGATCTGCTGGGTCTGAGCCATCGGACCGGACAGCTGGCTGTCGGTCATGTTCTTCGTCATCAGCATCTTCTGCATGTAGAACATGAGGCCGGACATCAGCAGGATCAGGAAGATCGCGACGACGATGACGTTCAGGTTGAAATGGGAACCGGTCGAGCCCAGGAAGGTGTCCGACATCTGGGCGCCGAAGATCTCGGAGGACTCGAAGGAGCGGATCTGGTCCGCGGACAGGGCGTGCATGCCCTCGCCGGACTCGGCCGCACCGCGGGCACCGATGAGCACCTGGTAGAGGGCGAAGAAGAACGGCATCTGCACCAGCAGCGGCAGGCACGCGGCGAACGGGTTCGCCTTGTGCTCCTTCATGAGGGCCTGCTGTTCCATCGCCATGGCCTGGCGGGACAGCTGGTCCTTCTTGCCCTTGTACTTGGCCTGCAGCTTCTGCAGCTCCGGCTGCATGGCCTGCATGGCGCGCTGGGCCTTGATCTGCTTCACGAAGATCGGGATCAGCAGGGTGCGGATCAGGATCACGAGAAGCAGGATGGACAGTGCCCAGGTCCAGCCCGAGTCCGACGGCATGCCGATGAATCCCAGGACGGTGTGGAAGGCGCCCAGGATCCACGACATCAGCCAGCGGAACGGGAGAAGGATCGCTTCGAAGAAGCCCATGGTGTCAGTCCTCCTGCGGGGGATCTGGTGGGAGGGGAGGGTGGTTCAGGTGGATGATGCGCGGAAGGTCTTCCTCCGCCCAGCATCGGTGCCCGGGAGGCACGGGGTCGATGCCGCCGTCGTTCCAGGGATGGCAGCGTGCGAGCCTGCGGGCCGTCAGCCAGGTCCCCTTCACCGCGCCGTGCACGGTCACGGACTCGAGTCCGTAGGCCGAGCAGCTCGGGAAGAAGCGGCAGACGTCCCCGTACAGGGGCGAGATCAGCAGCCGGTACGCCTTGAGCAGCCAGCCGAGCACGGTCGAGGGCAGTGCGCGCAGCCACCCCCATTCACGGGCCGGCTCGAGCACCACGTAGGGCGACAGCGTGCGGGCCCCGCTCATGCGGCTCCGTCCGCGGTGCACTTGCGGAAGGCCTGGCGCAGGGCGCCGGCGAGGTCCTTCTCCAGCGTGGCGTAGTCCGCCTCGGCGGCCGCCGGCAGTGCGCGCACCTGGATGAGCAGGGGCTGTCCCTCCAGAGGGGGACGCCGCATCTGCTCGGCCATGATCGCGCGCAGACGGCGCTTCACCCGGTTGCGCACCACCGCGACTCCGACCGCTTTGGACACGACGAACCCGGCCCGTGGGTGCCGAGGTGTGCTCGGACCCCCGGACCGGGTGTCGTTCGGGTCGGCCGTCGCGGTGACGACCAGGCTCCGGCGCCCTGCGCGGGCACCGGTCCGCCGGATGTGCTGGAAGTCTGCCGCCGTCCGGACCCGTCGGTCACGAGGCAGCACGACGCTCGCCGGAGCGGCTGCGCCGCGCTCAGGCGGACAGCGCGGCGCGACCCTTGCCGCGGCGGGCAGACAGGATGGCGCGGCCGGCACGGGTGCGCATGCGGGCGCGGAAGCCGTGCTTGCGGGCGCGACGACGGTTGTTGGGCTGGAAAGTGCGCTTGGTCACTGTGATCTCTCCACGTGTTGTGTTGGCGCCGACCGTTGACCTGCGACGCTGCATGCAGGAGGGAAGTCCGGGCGGGGCTTTGACATGAAATCCCCGGCGGGCACGGCACAGCCGTCCCGGGGGACCTGGCTACTCTAGTCACGCCTTCTGCCCCGGTCAAGCGGACGTCGGTGCCCAGCACCGTCCCTCCTGCGGGCCGTCTGGCTCCGCGCGCCGGGCTGCCGCAGACACGCCCGGTCCACAGTTCCCACAGGCCACAGGCGCACGACGGCGGCCGCTCACCTCCGTCTGTCCACAGCACCTCCCCGAGTTGTCCACCGTCTGTGCACAAGCCTGTGGACAACGACTAGACTCGAGCGGAACGTGCATGCCGACAGGGCCTTCGCCCGGCCGGCATGCCTGTTGCTTCCGCCTTCCGCCCCGGCGCCCGTCCGGTGCACTGAAAGGACTCCTCCGGTGTCTGATCCCGCCGTCTCCGACTCCTGGTCCCAGGTCACCTCCGCCCTGGAGGAGGACTCCCGCGTCACGCCGCGCCAGATGGGGCACGTGTACCTGGCCAGCCCGCAGGGCCTGATCGGCAACACCCTCCTGCTGGCGGTGCCGAACGAGACCAC
The DNA here is from genome assembly GCF_900163825.1 of Micrococcus lylae. NCBI lineage: Bacteria > Bacillati > Actinomycetota > Actinomycetes > Micrococcales > Micrococcaceae > Micrococcus > Micrococcus lylae. The sequence continues at coordinate 5,761 of NZ_FUKP01000071.1, forward strand.
GCGCGAGACACTGCAGGGACCGCAGGTCTCCGGTGCGCTGACCGACGCGTTGACCGCGGTGTTCGGCCACGAGGTGCTGCTGGCGATCTCGATCGACTCCTCCCTGAACGCCCCCACCCCGCCGCGCTCGGCGGACGCCGCGTCCTCGCGCGCCCAGCTGCCTGCCGAGGACCTGGACGTGGACGCCCGTCGTCCGGCCTCCGAGCGCACCCGCCACCACGAGCCCTCCTCCCCGTCCGCCCACGGCCAGGATGAAAAGCGCTCCGAGGCGACCGGGCCGTCGTCGGCCGACCGCGGACGCGACGAGCACCGCCAGGACCGCCCGGACAGCCGGCCGGTCGCCGGTGCGGGCGCGCCGACCCCCGGCCCGCCGTCCACGTCCACCGAGACCAGCCGACTCAACGAGCGGTACCACTTCGACTCGTTCGTGATCGGCTCGTCCAACCGCTTCGCCCACGCAGCCGCCAACGCGGTGGCCGAGGCGCCGGCGAAGGCGTACAACCCGCTGTTCATCTACGGCGAGTCCGGCCTGGGCAAGACCCACCTGCTGCACGCGATCGGGCACTACGCCCGGCGCCTCTACCCGGGCCTGAGGGTGCGGTACGTGAACTCGGAGGAGTTCACCAACGACTTCATCAACTCCATCCGCCACGACGAGGGCGCCTCGTTCAAGCAGGTCTACCGCAACGTGGACATCCTGCTGATCGACGACATCCAGTTCCTGGCGGACAAGGAGGCGACGGTCGAGGAGTTCTTCCACACCTTCAACACGCTCTACAACAACAACAAGCAAGTCGTGATCACCTCCGACCTGCCGCCGAAGCAGCTCTCCGGGTTCGAGGAGCGCCTGCGCTCGCGCTTCGAGTGGGGCCTGATCACGGACATCCAGCCGCCGGACCTCGAGACCCGCATCGCCATCCTCCGCAAGAAGGCGGAGGCCGAGGGCCTCTTCGCCCCGCCGGAGGTGCTCGAGTACATCGCCTCCCGGATCTCCACGAACATCCGCGAGCTCGAGGGCGCCCTCATCCGCGTCACCGCGTTCGCGTCCCTGAACCGCCAGGACGTGGACATCCAACTGGCCGAGCACGTGCTCAAGGACCTCATCACGGACGACGACGTCCACGAGATCACGCCGGAGCTGATCCTCCACGCCACCGCGGAGTACTTCGACCTGACCATGGACGAACTGACCAGCAAGTCCCGCACCCGCACGCTGGTCACCGCCCGCCAGATCGCGATGTACCTGCTGCGCGAGCTGACCGAGATGTCCCTGCCGAAGATCGGCCAGGAGCTGGGCGGCCGCGACCACACCACCGTGATCCACGCCGACCGCAAGATCCGCGAGCTCATGGCCGAGCGCCGCACGATCTACAACCAGGTCACCGAGCTGACCAACGAGATCAAGCGCAAGCAGCGCGGCCACTGACCGGCCGGCCGCCGCGCTCCGGGCCCCGTCGACGTCGTTCGGCGGGGCCCGACGCATGTCCGAGAACCCTGAACCGGCGGTCAAAGGATCGTCCACATTGTCCACCCCTGTGGAGAACTCTGTGGAGAAGGGGTCTGCATGTGGACAGCCGCGAGGGCGTGGAATCGGCCCGCCCAGGCCGCTGCGACGATGATCCGCAGGGTGGGGAACCGGCGCTCCACGGCACTGGGGAATGACACGGATGTCATTCGGATCTCCACACTCGTCCACACGTTTCCACAGGCTTCAGGAGCCGAGAACCGCGGAATCATGCGGACGCAGATCACACCTGTGGAGAAGAATGTGGACACGATCGGGACAAATGACATCGGACTCTGGACAAATCCGGGCGAGGCTGTGCAGAAGGGGTCGGGGGCCGTCGTCGGGAATCCACGGGACACCCACACCCCGAACGGAGAGGATCCACCGCCGGACCCACAGGAGGATCGGCACGGACCCTGGGCGAGGACGGGTTCTCCACAGAATCCACACGTGCTGACACTCCTACTCACCTCTGGGACATCTCTCCGTCGAGCAACATCCAGGCCCCTGCGCACCGGCCGGACACCACATGTGCCCTTCCTCCCCGCACAGCCCCATCCCTGACCTGACAGCGAGCGCACGCACCCCCTATGCTGATCAACGCGTCTTCCCACCCGCGCGCCGTTGACCCGTGTGCGCATCGTTCGGACGTAGAATCCCGGCTTCCTCACGGCCGCTGCGGATTCGCCCCCGTGTGTACACCGGCCTGACCGAGAGGCCAGAGAGGCAGTGCAGAGCTCGTGAAGTTCACCGTCGAACGCGACATCCTCACGGATGCCGTCTCCTGGACCGCCCGCTCCCTCTCCCCGCGCCCGCCGGTGCCGGTGCTCTCCGGCCTGCTCATCACCGCCGAGGCCGGCCTCGTCTCCATCGCGAGCTTCGACTACGAGACCTCGGCGCGCCTGGACATCGAGGCGGACATCGAGACCGAGGGACAGGTCCTCGTCTCCGGCCGCCTGCTCAACGACATCGTCCGCTCGCTCCCGGCCGCTCCGGTGACGCTCGAGCTGGACGGCGGCAAGGTGCTCGTCACCTGCAAGTCCTCCCGCTTCTCCCTGGCCACCATGCCGGTCGGCGAGTACCCGGCCCTCCCGGAGCTGCCGGAGGTCGCCGGCACCGTGGACGGCGCCGCCTTCGCCCACGCCGTGCACCAGGTCACCGTGGCCGCCTCGAAGGACGATACTCTCCCGATCCTCACGGCCGTGAAGGTCGAGATCGAGGGCGACACGATGACCTTCCTGGCCACCGACCGCTACCGCCTGGCCATGAAGGAGATCACCTGGACCCCGGCCGACCCGTCGGTGTCCACCTCCCTGCTGGTCAAGGCCCGCACCCTCACCGAGGTCGCCAAGTCGCTCGGCGGCGCCGGCAGCCTCGAACTGCGCTTCGCCGACGGCGTGGACCTGGTCGGCTTCGCCTCCGCGGGCCGACGCACCACCTCCGTGCTGGTCGACGGCGAGTACCCGAAGATCCGCTCCCTGTTCCCGGAGTCCAGCCCGATCCACGCCACCGTGGACACCGCGGCCCTGGTCGAGGCCTCCCGCCGCGTGGCCCTCGTGGCCGAGCGCAACTCCGCGCTGCGCATGGTCTTCAGCGCCGGCTCCGTCACCCTGGACGCCGGCACCGGGGACGACGCCTCCGCCAACGAGGAGCTGCCCTGCACCCTGGACGGCGAGGAGATCACGGTCGCCTTCAACCCGTCCTACCTGTCCGAGGGGCTGTCCGTGGTGGACCAGCCGCAGGTGCGGTTCTCCTTCACCACCGCCCCGAAGCCCGCGCTGCTCACCGGCGTGGCCGAGAAGGACGGCGCCGTCTCCGACTACCGGTACCTGGTGATGCCGGTCCGTCTGACCTGACCGGGACCGGACACCGCCTCACGTGTACCTCTCGCAGCTGACGGTCGCGGACTTCCGCTCGTACCGGTCCGCTCACCTGACCCTGTCCCCCGGCGCCACCGTGCTGGTCGGCGCCAACGGCGTCGGCAAGACGAACCTCGTGGAGGCCGTCGGCTACCTCGGCTCGCACACCTCGCACCGCGTCAGCCAGGACGCCCCGCTGGTCCGCTTCGGCCAGGACCGCGCCAGGATCGGCGCGCGCATCCACCGCGGCTCACGCGCGGTGGCGCTGGAGCTGGAGATCCTGCCGGGCCGCTCCAACCGCGTGGCCGTCAACCGCGGCGCCCCCGTCCGCGCCCGTGAGGGCCTCGGCATCCTGCGCACCGTGGTCTTCGCCCCCGAGGACCTGGCGCTCGTGACCCAGGACCCGGGCGGCCGCCGCCGCTTCCTGGACCAGCTCATGGTCCAGCTGCGCCCCGCCCTCGGCGAGGCCGCCGCGGACTATGAGCGGGTCCTGCGTCAGCGCAACGCCCTGCTCAAGACCGCCCGGCAGCAGGGTCGCTGGGGCCCGGAGGAGGAGGCGACCCTCGCCGTCTGGGACGAGCACCTCTCCATGGCCGGCGCCCGCCTGCTCAACGGCCGGCTCCACGTCCTGCAGCTGCTCGCCGCACCGTTGCGCGAGATGTACGCCGCGCTGACCAACGGCTCGAAGCCGGCCACGTTCGCCTACGAGTCCACCGTCCCCGGTGTCTCCGGCACCCACCAGCAGGTGCCGTCCGTCCAACAGATCGCCGCCGCCATGCGGCAGGCCCTCGAGGATGCCCACGAGCAGGAGCGTGCCCGCGCCCTCACCCTGGTGGGGCCGCACCGGGACGAGCTCGCCCTGTTCCTCGGCCCTGCCCCGGCCCGCGGCTTCGCGTCCCACGGCGAGACCTGGTCCCTTGCGCTGGCGCTGCGCCTGGCCAGCTACGACGTGCTCGTCGCCGACGACCCCGACCCCGACGCCCGGCCCGTCCTCATCCTCGACGACGTTTTCGCCGAGCTCGACGCCGCCCGCCGCGGCCGGCTGGCCGGCCTCGTCTCGCGCGCCGAGCAGGTGCTGCTCACCGCCGCCGCGGTGGAGGACATCCCGGAGGAGCTGCATGCCGTGCGCGTGCTCGTCCGCCAGGACGCGGACGGCTCCGAGACCGTGGCCGAGGCCGCGGACCGTCCGCTGCCGGTGGAGGGGGACATCCGCCGGGCCCGGATGGACCCGGAGATTCCCGACGACGGCCCCTCGCCTGCCGCGGAAGGGGGCGCTCGCGATGGCTGACGAGCCGGCGGAGACCTCCACGGGCGTCCCCGGCCAGGACGAGGACCGCCCGGACCTGGCCATGATCCAGCTGCGCCGGGTGCGGGACGCCGCCATGGAGCGCGGCGAGGCCCGCCTCACCGGCCGGCCCGGCCGCTCAGCCGGCAGCCGCACCGAGCAGCGCGTGGCGGAGCTGAAGGCCAAGCGCCGGCGCAGCGGCCCGAAGGCCGACGACCGGGACCCTGCCGTGGTCGGCGACGTCTTCGGCCGCCTCATCCGGGACCGCGGCTGGTCCACCCCGGTGGCCGTCGGCTCCGTGCTCACCCGCTGGGCCGAGCTGGTCGGCCCGGACATCGCCCAGCACTGCCGGCCCGAGAGCTTCGAGAACTCCGTGGTGCGGGTGCGCACGAGCTCCACCGCCTGGGCGACCCAGCTGCGCCTGATGGGACCGATGCTGCTGGCCCGCTTCGACCAGGAGCTCGGCACCGGCGTGGTCACGCGCATCGACGTGGCCGGTCCTCAGGCGCCCAGCTGGAAGAAGGGTCCCCGCAGCGTCCGTGGCCGTGGGCCGCGTGACACCTACGGGTGAGCCTGCCCGAGTCTCCGGGGGCCGGCCGGCGGAGGTGCGTGCCGTCGTCGGGACGACGGGCGGCAGACCCGCCGCGCACCGGAAGGGCCGAGGGCCGAAGTGCCAGGCGGCGCTCTGAGCGCCGATCGGACCCGGAGGCGATACGGCCCCCATACCGAGGGCCGACAGGACCTCCACGGCGGCGTCCACGGCCTGCTGCAGGGCATTCGGAGCCGATCCACCCGCGCAGATTCCGTGGAACGGCACCCGAATCCCGTAGAATGGACCAGAATGCCGCCCTCGGTGCGCCGAGGGCCGTTGCCGCCCGTGTCCGGGCCGATAAACCTACGCGCGCGTACGCACGCGTTGGGCGCGGCTGTCACTCGACGCCCGCGGCGGCAGACGACGTGACGAGACCGAGGAGTCAAGAGCACCCGTGAACGACGCACATTCCGACGCGCCCGCCGAGGATCCTCAGGACGTGACCCCCGCGGAGGCCGTCGAGGCCGCCGCACCGCCACAGACGGCACCGGCCGAGACCAGGGACCGCAAGGTCCCCGGCGACTACGGCGCCTCCGCCATCACCGTGCTGGAGGGCCTCGAGGCCGTCCGCAAGCGCCCGGGAATGTACATCGGCTCCACGGGCCCCCGGGGTCTGCACCACCTCGTGTACGAGGTCGTGGACAACTCCGTGGACGAGGCCATGGCCGGCTACGCCTCCGAGATCACCGTGACCCTCCAGGAGGACGGCGGCGTCCGCGTCGAGGACGACGGCCGCGGCATCCCGGTGGACATGCACCCGACCGAGGGCAGGCCCACCCTCGAGGTGGTCATGACGATCCTCCACGCCGGCGGCAAGTTCGGCGGCGGCGGCTACGCCGTCTCCGGCGGCCTCCACGGCGTCGGCATCTCCGTGGTGAACGCGCTCTCGAAGCGGGTGGACACGGAGGTCCGCCGTCAGGGCCATGTCTGGCGCATGTCCTTCGCCGACGGCGGCGTGCCCCAGGGCGACCTGGTCAAGGGCGAGCAGACCGAGGCCACCGGCACCGTCCAGACGTTCTACGCCGACCCCGAGATCTTCGAGTCGGTCGAGTTCGACTACGAGACGCTGCGTGCCCGGTTCCAGCAGATGGCCTTCCTCAACAAGGGCCTGAAGATCACCCTGGTGGACGAACGCGAGATCGAGGAGAACCAGGTCCTCGAGGACGAGGTCGTGGCCGAGGGCACCGCCGAGGACGCGTCCACGGACGAGACTGGCATCGACGTCGACGAGCAGGCGACCCCCAAGCGCCGCGAGGTCACCTACCTCTACGAGAACGGCCTGCTCGACTACGTGGAGCACCTGAACTCGAAGAAGAAGGTCGAGTACATCCACGAGGACGTCATCGCCTTCGAGACCGAGGACACCGACCGCAAGATCGCCCTCGAGATCGCCATGCAGTGGACCACCGCCTACTCCGAGTCGGTCCACACCTACGCCAACGCGATCAACACCCACGAGGGCGGCACCCACGAGGAGGGCTTCCGCGCCGCCCTCACCTCCCTGATCAACCGCTACGCCCGCGAGAAGGAGATCCTCAAGCCCAAGGAGGAGAACCTCACCGGAGACGACATCCGCGAGGGCCTGACCGCGGTCGTCTCGGTGAAGCTCGCCGAGCCGCAGTTCGAGGGACAGACCAAGACGAAGCTCGGCAACTCCGAGGCACGGGGCTTCGTGCACGGGGTGGTCACCGACCACCTCGGCGACTGGCTCGAGCGCAACCCGGGTCCGGCCAAGGACATCATCCGCAAGGCCATCATGGCCTCGCACGCCCGCATGGCCGCCCGCAAGGCCCGCGACAACGCCCGCCGCAAGTCTCCGCTGGAGTCCTTCGGCATGCCCGGCAAGCTTGCCGACTGCTCGTCCAAGGACCCGAAGCGCTGCGAGGTCTACATCGTGGAGGGCGACTCCGCGGGCGGCTCCGCCAAGCGCGGCCGCAACCCGGAGACCCAGGCCGTCCTCCCGCTGCGCGGCAAGATCCTGAACGTGGAGCGCGCCCGCCTGGACAAGGCCCTCGGCAACGCCGAGGTCCAGTCCATGATCACGGCGTTCGGCACGAACATCGGCGAGGAGTTCGACATCTCCAAGCTGCGCTACCACAAGATCGTGCTCATGGCCGATGCGGACGTGGACGGCCAGCACATCACCACCCTGCTGCTCACCGTGCTGTTCCGGTACATGCGCCCGCTCATCGAGGCCGGCCACGTGTTCCTCGCGCAGCCGCCGCTGTACCGCATCAAGTGGTCCAACGCCCCGCACGACTACGTGTTCTCCGACGCCGAGCGCGACGCCGCCCTCGAAGCCGGCCAGGCCAAGGGCTGGCGCCTTCCCAAGGACACCGGCATCCAGCGCTACAAGGGCCTGGGCGAGATGGACTACAACGAGCTGTGGGACACCACCATGGACCCGGAGCACCGCACCCTGCTCCAGGTCACCATGGACGACGCCGCCGCCGCGGACCAGGTGTTCTCCATGCTCATGGGCGAGGACGTCGAGTCCCGCCGCGGCTTCATCCAGCAGAACGCCAAGGACGTGCGCTTCCTGGACATCTGATCTTCGTCCTCCCGCGGCCGCCGCCGGTGGCCGCGGGAACGGACACCCCACCCCGTCCGACGGGGGGCAACAGGCCCCCGGACGACCTGAGCTGACGAGGACGAGAGGACCCGCGTGAGCGACGAGACCACCCCGGAGAACCCGCAGAACCCGGAGGAGAACGACCAGACGCAGCAGGCGAGCGAGGCACCCCAGGAGGGGGCCGTCGTCGCCGGCGGCGCGGACCCCGAGGAGGTGGCAGGCGACGGCACCGTGCCGGCCGAGGCCTCCGAGGACCTGGAGATGTACGTCCTCCCCGAGGGCGCCGCGGACAGGGTCGACCACGTCGACCTCGAATCCGAGATGAAGCGCTCCTACCTGGACTACGCGATGGCCGTGATCGTCGGCCGCGCCCTGCCGGACGTGCGCGACGGCCTGAAGCCGGTGCACCGCCGCGTGCTCTACGCGATGTACGACGGCGGCTACCGCCCCGAGCGCTCCTTCAACAAGTCGGCCCGCGTGGTCGGCGAGGTGATGGGCAACTACCACCCCCACGGCGACTCCGCGATCTACGACGCCCTCGTCCGCCTCATCCAGGACTGGGTGATGCGCTACCCGCTGGCCCTCGGGCAGGGCAACTTCGGCTCCCCGGGCAACGACGGCGCCGCCGCCCAGCGCTACACCGAGACCAAGATGGCGCCGCTGGCCATGGACATGGTCCGGGACATCGACGAGGACACCGTCGACTTCCAGGACAACTACGACGGCAAGCAGCAGGAGCCCACCGTGCTCCCCGCCCGCTTTCCGAACCTGCTGGTCAACGGCTCCTCCGGCATCGCGGTCGGCATGGCCACCAACATCCCGCCGCACAACCTGCGCGAGGTCGCCGCCGGCGTCCGGTGGTACCTGGACAACCCCGAGGCCACCCGCGAGGAGCTGCTCGAGGCCCTGCTCAAGGAGGTCAAGGGCCCCGACTTCCCGACCGGCGCCACCATCCTCGGCACCAAGGGCATCGAGGACGCCTACCGCACCGGCCGCGGCTCCATCACCATGCGCGCCGTGGTCAACGTGGAGGAGATCCAGGGCCGCACCTGCCTGGTGGTCACCGAGCTGCCGTACATGGTGAACCCGGACAACCTCGCCGAGAAGATCGCCCACATGGTGCGCGACGGCAAGATCACCGGCATCGCCGACATGCGCGACGAGACTTCCGGCCGCACCGGCCAGCGTCTGGTGATCGTTCTCAAGCGCGACGCCGTGGCCAAGGTGGTGCTGAACAACCTCTACAAGCACACCGAGCTGCAGTCGAACTTCTCCGCGAACATGCTGGCCCTCGTGGACGGCGTGCCCCGCACCCTGTCCCTCGACGGCTTCGTCCACTACTGGGTGAAGCACCAGATCGAGGTCATCGTCCGCCGCACCGCCTTCCGCAAGGCCAAGGCCGAGCGCGAGGCACACATCCAGCTCGGCCTGCTCAAGGCCCTGGACATGCTGGACGAGGTCATCGCGACCATCCGCGCCTCCCGCTCCGTGGACGACGCCCGCGAGGCGCTCAAGGCGCTCCTGGACATCGACGACGAGCAGGCCCAGGCCATCCTGGACATGCAGCTGCGCCGCCTGGCCGCCCTCGAGCGCCAGAAGATCCAGGACAAGTACGACGAGCTGATGGCCCTCATCGCCGAGTACACGAAGATCCTCGAGGACCCGGCCCGCCAGCGCGAGGTGGTCTCCACCGAGCTCGGGGAGATCGTGGACAAGCACGGCGACGACCGCCGCACCCAGATCCTCTACGGCTACGACGGGGACATGTCCATGGAGGACCTGATCCCCGAGGAGGAGATGGTCGTCACCATCACCCGCGGCGGCTACGTCAAGCGCACCCGGCTGGACCAGTACCGGTCCCAGGGACGCGGCGGCAAGGGAGTCCGCGGGGCCATGCTGCGCGGTGACGACGTGGTGGAGCACTTCCTCACCGTGTCCACGCACCACTGGCTGCTGTTCTTCACGAACTTCGGCCGCGTGTACCGCATCAAGACCTACGAGCTCATCGAGGGCGGCCGCGACGCCAAGGGCCAGCACGTGGCCAACCTGCTGGCGTTCCAGCCGGACGAGCACATCGCGCAGATCCAGCCGCTGGCCGGCTACGACGGCGCCGACTACCTCGTGCTCGCCACCCGCAACGGCCTGGTGAAGAAGACCCTGCTGAGCGAGTACGACACCAACCGCTCCGCCGGCCTGATCGCCCTGCGCCTGCGCGACGGCGACGAGCTCGTCTCCGCCCGCGTGGTGTCCGCGGACGACGACCTCATCCTCATCTCCCGCAAGGGCCAGTCCGTGCGCTTCACCGCCACCGACGAGGCGCTGCGCCCCATGGGCCGCGCGACCTCCGGTGTGACCGGCATGAAGTTCCGCGACGACGACTGGCTGCTGGCCATGGACGTCATCTCCCCGGACGAGGACGGCTACGTCTTCACCGTGACCGACGGCGGCTACGCCAAGCGCACCCACGTGGGCGAGTACCGCACGCAGAACCGCGGCGGCCTCGGCATCAAGGTGGCCAAGCTCGTGGACGAGCGCGGCGGGCTCACCGGCGGCCTCGTGGTGCAGGAGGACCAGGAGGTGCTCGTGGTCATGGAGTCCGGCAAGGTCGTCCGCTCGGCCGTGGCCGGCGTCCCCGCCAAGGGCCGCGACACCATGGGCGTCATCTTCGCCAAGCCGGACAAGAAGGACCGGATCGTCGCCGTGACCCTCAACAACGAGGAGGCCATCGAGGCCGACGCCGAGGCGGCCGCCGAGGCCGCTCCGGATGGCGATGCCGAGGGCGCCGCGACCGACGCCGGCGAGGTCACGGGGGTACGCTTGGACGAGTCCACCGACCAGAACCACCCCGTGTCCGACGACGTGAGTGCCTCTGCTGAGGTCGACGCCGAGGATGCAGACGGAGGAGAGCAGTGAGCACTTCGGCCTCATCGCGTCCCCAGTCCGGCGCCGCCGGCACTCGGTCCGCCCGCCCCGCTCAGCGCACCGGCAAGGAGGGCCTGGTCCGCTCGGCACCCAAGGCCAAGCAGCGCCGTGCACGCCTGATCGTCTCGCGGGTGGACATCTGGTCGGCCATGAAGCTGGGCTTCCTGCTGTCCGTGGCCCTCGGCATCATCACCGTGATCGGCGCGGTGGGCCTGTACTCACTGATGCACCTGGCCGGCATCTTCGACCGTGTGAACGACGTGCTCGGCACCGTCCTCGGCGCCGAGTCCGGCAACTACACCGTCCAGCACCTCGCCCCGCTGGGCACCGTGGCCTCCCTGGCCACCATCGTCGCCGTGATGAACGTGGTGCTGCTGACCCTGCTGTCCGTGGTCCTTGCGGCCCTCTACAACGTCTCCGCCGCCCTCGTCGGCGGCCTGGGCGTGACCCTGACGGACGACTGACCGCCTGCCCGGCACCTCCGGGCGAAGACAGCCTCCTGCGACCGGGAGAACGCAGACGCCCGCGCAATTTGCGCGGGCGTCTGCGGCCGTGTAGAGTCTTTACTCGTTGTGAAGCACGGTTTCCGACCGGGCGGCATGGCGGTGAGGGCGTATAGCTCAGGCGGTTAGAGCGCTTCGCTGATAACGAAGAGGTCCCAAGTTCAAGTCTTGGTACGCCCACTCCCACAGCACTCGAGGCCCCGCTGGACGGGGCCTCAGTCGTCTGAGGGGCTCCCACTCCACGCGAGGAGGCACAACGTGTCGAAGCTGAGCAGGGTGGCCGTGGCCGCGGTCGCCGCAGCGGCCGCCTGGGGCCTGCGCTCCTGGCAGCAGGCGCAGCAGGACCGGAAGGTCTGGGCCTCGGCCACGGACGAACTCCCGGAGGACGAGCCGGACGCACGCTGAGCGACGCACCCGCTAGAGTGGGACCACACAACTGAACAGCTGTGGGATGGACAGCACACGGGGGCATGGCGCAATTGGTAGCGCACCTGCTTTGCAAGCAGGGGGTTAGGGGTTCGAGTCCCCTTGCCTCCACTCGAAGAATTCATGAGCCAGTGGCTTGTGGGAGATGAAGGCTCCGGCCCGGGAAACCGGCCGGAGCCTTCGTTCATTCACTTCGGTCTCCCGGCGGTGTCCCGGCATCGCAGCCGCTGGCTGCGGTTCTGGCCATCATGGCGACGCCGTCGATGTGCAGGTGGGATTCCCCGCACAGGCGCAGGATGCGAGGATGCATGTGTGATGTCCTGCGCGGGGAGGAGAAGCGGTCGGAATGGGTGACCTGGTGATCAGCGATGTGCGTCCCTGGGGCGGCGATCCCGTGGACGTGCGCGTATCGGACGGGGTCATCGCGTCGGTCGAGCCGCACGGCGGTGCGGGCTCAGGCGACAGCACCGTGCAGTCTGAGCACGTGGACGGTGCCGGACGCCTGCTGCTGCCCTCGTTCACCGATGTCCACGTCCATCTCGATTCCACCCGAGTGGGACTTCCGTTCGAGCCCAACAAGGTTGAGCGCCGCAGTCTCTGGTCCTTCATCCAGAATGACCGCGACAACTGGCGGAACGCCGGGAAGTCCGTGGCGGAGCGCGCGACGCACACACTGGGCAGCGCGATCGCGCACGGCATGACGCGCGCCCGCAGCTACGCCCAGATCGATGCGGACTGCAGACTGGAGCGGCTCGAGGGCGTCCTCGCAGCGAAGGAAGCACACGCGCACCGCGCCAGCGTCGAGGTCGTCGCCTTCCCGCAGGCCGGCCTCCTGCTGGAACCCGGGGTCCCTGCGCTCCTCGAGGAAGGTCTGCGGAACGGGGTCGACCTGGTGGGCGGCATCGATCCCTGCGCCCTGGACGCGGATCCCCGTCAGCACCTCGACATCGTCTTCGACCTGGCCGAGCGCCATGGGGTCGGGATCGACATCCACCTGCACGAGCCGGCGGAGCTGGGCCTCTTCAGCGCTCAGCAGATCATCGAGCGCGTCCGTGCTCTCGACATGCGGGGCCGGGTGACGATCGCGCACGCGTTCTTCCTCGCGGGGATCTCCGAGAGCCAGCGCGCACAGGTGCTGGCCGATCTGGCGGACCTCGACATCGCCCTCGCGACGGTGGCGCCCAGCGGACGGGGGACGCTGCCGCTGCTCGAGATCCTGGACGCGGGCGTGCGGATCGGCCTGGGACAGGACGGGCAGCGCGACTACTGGTCGCCCTACGGCAACACGGACATGCTGGACCGCACCTGGCAGCTGGCCTTCACGAACGGACTGCGGCGTGATTCGGACATCGAGCGTGCGCTGGAGACCGCCACACTCGAGGGTGCGCGGGTGATCGATCCGACCCGGAGCCGATCCGAGTCGCGTGGCGTGGGTGTGGGGGAGACGGCCGACCTCGTCCTTCTCCCGGGCGAATACCCGGCGTCGGCGGTCATGGACAGGCCAGGCAATCGCACGGTGGTGCGTGCCGGCCGGGTCGTGGCCCGGGACGGTGAGCTCGTCTGACACGGGCCTGATCGTCCCCCTCCGCTCGCCCACGACGGTGAACCGGTCCGGGGTCGACGGAGGCGCGCACGTGCCGGCCCGGACAGGGCGGCCAGAGGCGATGCCGGCGACCCACAGCTGCTGCGGACCAGTCGTCGGAGGCGAGGGGGAGACCTGTACGCCAGGTGGGGCTACTCTCGGGGCATGGGCAAGGACCTCTTCGAGAACGAGCAGAAGCAGACCATGACCAGGGAGCAGGCCGCGGCCCGGCTCCGGGAGCTCGCGGACCAGCTGGCGGACCAGAACGAGGTGCGGGTGGAGCACGGCGGCCGGGACGTCGTCGTCTCCGTGGCGGACCAGGTGGAGTTCGAGGTGGAGCTCGAGGTGGAACAGGGCGGACAGAGCGAGCTGGAGATCACGCTGAGCTGGTGAGCCCCGCTGACCCCGGCTCACACATCCGGACGGAATCTGGTTCCATGTTCCGGTGACTACCACCACCGAACCCACAGACAGGCCCGCCTCTGGGCAGGGCACCCCGGAATATGCCGAGGTGCCCCACAGCCACTACGACCTGTTCGTCGGCATCTTCGTCGGCCTGCTGCTCCTGTCCGGAGTGACCGCGGCGAAGCTGTTCTACGGACCCACCATCCCCGTCTTCAGCGACCTCTTCTACGGCGGCGGCCCCCTCATCTTCGACGGCGGCGCGTTCCTGTTCCCGCTGGCCTACATCGTCGGCGACATCCTCGCCGAGGTCTACGGCTACCGCCGGGCCCGCCGGGCGATCTTCATCGGCTTCCTGATGCTGATCGTCGCGGCCCTGACCTACCAGGTCGTCGCGCTGACCACGCCCGTGGAGGGCTTCGAGGCCTGGAACGACGCCCTCGCCCCCACCCTGCGCCTGACGCTCGCCGGCCTGGCCGGGTTCTTCGTCGGCAGCCTGGTCAACGCCAAGATCGTCTCCCGGATGAAGGAGCGGATGAAGGAGCGCAGCGTCGCCCTCCGCCTGATCCTCTCCACGCTCGTCGGTGAGTTCCTGGACACCCTCGTGTTCTGCCTCGTCGCGTTCGCCGGCACGATCTCCCTGGCCGAGCTCGCCAACTACACCGTCACCGGCTACATCTACAAGTGCCTCGTGGAGATCCTGATCGTCCCGCTGACGCTCCTGATCATCCGCTGGCTGAAGCGCCACGAGCCCACCTACCGCTACGAGGAGCCCACCGAGCGCTCCACCGCCACGGCGGCCGCCTGAGCGAAGGCCGAGAACACCGCACTGGGGTCGTTGCCCGTGACGCGTCGTGCGTTCGGGCGGCGGCCCCAGATGTGTCTGTCGTCGTGGACGGTGGTGCCGCGCAGCAGGTCCGAGTCCGCCTCCACGTCGACCACGGTCGTGGCCGTGCTGTAGTCGGCCACCCCGGCCGCGGCCTGGGCGGCGAAGAGGTCGTGCAGGTGGGCCACGTAGCCCTGGTCGTAGTCGTGGTGGAACTCGAAGTAGAACCGGAGCGCGTCCGCCAGCACGTCCAGCACGGGCAGGCCCGTGTCCGCCACGGGGCCGTCCTGCCGTGGGCGGTCCACGGACCACCACACGGGCCGACCTCCCGCGTCCTCCAGGAGCCCGTCCAGCAGGGCCGGCGTGTACTCGATCCGCTCGGTGGTCTCCAGGGAGCACACCAGCGGCAGACGGTCCTCCGGCAGCCCCTCGAAGGTCGCGTAGACCTGCTTCGCGGCGTCCGGGTCCACCCACGTGTTCCACTCGGCCGTGGGCGTCGTGTTGCCGGGATAGTAGAAGGAGCCGCCCATGATCACGATCCCCGCCGCGAGCTCCGGCAGCCGCGGCTCGGCGCGCAGGGCCAGGGCGAGGTTGGTCAGGGGCGCGGTGCAGAGGATCGTCGTCTCGCCGGGGTGGGCGCGCAGCTCCTCCACCCAGACCTCCACGGCCGAACGCCCCGAGAGCCGCTCGGGCAGGTGGGGCACGCGCGCGTAGCCGATCCCTCCCTCTCCGTGGGTCTCCGGCGTGGTCTCCGGTGGCCGGCGCAGCGGCGCCTCCGCCCCGACGGCCACCTCCACGTGCCCCAGCCCCAGCAGCTCGAGCATGCCGAGGGTGTTCAGCGCGCACTCCCGGGCGGTCGCGTTGCCGCCGGTGGTGGTCACGGCGGCCAGCTCGGCGCCGCAGCCGGCCAGCTGTATCAGCGCGCAGGCGTCGTCGATGCCGGTGTCCACGTCCGCCAGGATCCGTCTGCTCACGACCAGCACCCTATCGGCCCCGCGTCGAGCCAGAACGAGTGGCCCCTTCCGGGCGCTGTGAAGTGTCCGTTTCTTCTGGTTCGGCGGGTCAGGGGGAGGGCACGACGACGGTGACGTGCCTCTTCCGAGGCGACCGAGCCGTCGTCGCCGGTCACTCTCCGGCCCTCCGGCCGGCGAAGGCCGGCCGAGGAATCCGGCCCCGGGCGTTCAGAGCCGGTGCGGGTCGCCGCGGCCGCAGCGGAGGTACTCGGTGCCGTCGGGCACGAGGTTCGGCATCATGCCGTCCACCACGGAGCGTCCTTCGGGGGAGAGGATCGCGTCGTGGATCGGCACGGCTCGGCGCGGGGCCACGGCGCGGACGAACTCGACGGCCTCGGAGATCTTCATCCAGGGGGCGCTGACCGGCAGCAGGAGGGTGTCCACCTCCACGCCGTCAGGCAGGGCGGGGAACGAGTCGCCGGGGTGCAGCAGGGCGCCGTCCACCAGGTAGGCGGCGTTGTCCGGGCGGGGGACGTCCTCGTGGATCAGGGCGTGCTGTCCGCCGAGGACGCGCACCTCGAAGCCGCTCGCGGAGAAGGACTCCCCGGGCACGGCGGTGTGCAGGACGTCCTCCGGGACGCCCGCCTCCGCCAGCTGCGGCACCAGGTCCTCGGGTGCCCATACGTCCTTGGCCCCGGCGGCCACGGCCCGCACCACGCGCTCCGGGACCACGTGATCCGGGTGCAGGTGGGTGATCAGCACCGCCTCGACGTCCTCGAGGGCGGCCTCGTCGCTGAACGCGCCGGGGTCGAAGCCGATCCGGCGGCCGTCGCGCTCCAGTCGCACGGCGGACTGTCCCCACAGGGTGAGCTCGGCGGTCATGGGTCCTCCTGACTCTCGGCGGCGCACGGGGGAGGCGTGCTGGGGCCGATTCTGCCGGTTCCCGCGGCGCCGAACCAGAGGAAACGGTCGCTTCGGGGCACCCCGAAGGGGCCACTTCTTCTGGCTCGGGGTTGGGGGCGGCGTTGCGGACGGCTCGGCGTTGCGGGCGGCGGCTCGGCGCGAGGGGCGACCGCCCGCCCCCGCGGAGGGTGGACGCGGCCGCCCGCCCTGGCGGAGGATGGAGACCTGCGTCACATCCGCCGCGCGGACCCGTGCCGGACTCCCCGCCACGCACCCGCGCCCGTTTCGTGCAAAGGGGAACCATGGCACGCTTCCACACCACCGACCCGACCACCGGCGAGCTCGTCGAGGCGTTCGAGGGCCTCACGGACGAGCAGATCGAGCCGCTGCTGGACCGCGCGCACACCGGCTACCTCGCCTGGCGTCGCACGGACGTCGCCGAGCGGGCCGCCGTCCTGCACCGCATCGCCGACCTCTACGACGAGCGCGCCGAGCAGCTCGCCCAGGACGTCACCCGGGAGATGGGCAAACCGATCACGGCCGCCCGCGGCGAGATGAAGACCTGTGCCGGGATCTTCCGCTACTACGCGGAGCAGGGCCCGGAGATGATCGCCCGCGAGCAGATCGAACCGGCCACCGGGGGCACCGCCTACGTGCGTCGCGACCCGATCGGCGTGCTGCTGATGATCATGCCGTGGAACTTCCCGCACTATCAGATCGCCCGCGTGGCCGCGCCGAACCTGCTGCTGGGCAACACCATGATCCTCAAGCACGCCGGCAACTGTGCCCGCTCCGCCCTGAACGTGGAGCAGCTGTTCCAGGACGCCGGTGTCCCCGCCGACGCCTTCGTCAACGCCTTCGTGGGCCATGAGCACGTGGGCACGATGATCGCCGACGAGCGGATCGCAGGCGTCACCCTGACCGGCTCGGACCGGGCCGGCAGGATCGTCGGCGAGCAGGCCGGCCGTGAGGTGAAGAAGGCCGTCCTCGAGCTCGGCGGCTCGGACCCGTTCGTGGTGGCCCCGGACGCGGACCTCGAGGTGACGGCGAAGGACGCGGTGATCGGCCGCTGCGTGAACTCGGGCCAGACCTGCACGTCCTCGAAGCGGTTCATCGTGGTGGACGAGCTCTACGACGCGTTCCTGGAGAAGTTCGTGGCCGGCATGTCCTCCGTGCCGTTCGGCGACCCGCAGGACGAGGCCACGGTGGTCGGCCCGCTGTCCTCGGAGCAGGCGCGCATGGACGTGCACGACCTCGTGGAGGATGCCGTGGCCCACGGGGCGAAGGTCCTCACCGGCGGGCAGCCGCAGGACGGCCCCGGGTTCTTCTACCCGCCCACGGTGCTCGTGGACGTCCCCGAGACCGCCCGCGCGTACCGGGAGGAGATCTTCGGGCCCGTCGCGGTGGTGCACCGGGTGGCGGACCTGGACGCGGCGATCGAGCTGGCCAACGACTCCCCGTACGGCCTCTCCAGCTCCGTCTACACCACCAGCGCGGAGGTCGCCGAGGACGTCGCCGCCCGCCTGGAGGTGGGCATGGTCTGGATCAACTCGACCTCCAAGTCCTCCGCAGAGCTGCCCTTCGGCGGTGTGAAGCGCTCCGGCGTGGGCCGGGAACTCGGCCGTCTGGGCATCGAGGAGTTCGCCAACCACAAGCTCGTCCGCTCGCCCGGCGGCCTGTGAGCCGCTGACGGCACCACGACGACGGCCCCGCACTTCGACGACCTCGGTCGCCTCGGGGCGGGGCCGGCATACGAGAGCCCCCGACGGCACTGCCGTCGGGGGCTCTCGTCGGGTCAGCCCTGCGTCGAGGGCGTCACCGCGGGGTCTCGTCTGCTCAGCGGGAGACGCCCGGGTTCGTGGAGGTCGGGCCGCCGGTGTCGACGGTGTCGACCTGGGCGTCGCCGCCGGCCTGCGCCACGCCGTCACGGGCGGCCTGGGCTTCGGCGACGGCGGCGCGCTGCTTGGCGTACGGGTCGGTGGAGCCGTGGGCGTCCACCACCGGGATGTTCGCGGTCACCGGGCCCGGGGCCGGGGCCTTCCACGGATCCTGGACCGGGTTGGTCAGCTTCCAGATCGCGTAGGCGGCACCGGCGGCGGCCACGGCCATGCCGGAGATGATCCAGCCCTTGCCGGAACGGGACTGACGCTTGGACTGCTTGGCCTGCTTCTTCAAGCCCTTCTCGGCGGTGGAGGCGTAGCCCTCGGCGGCCTTGCGGAGCTTCTTCACGATCTTCTTGTCCCCGGTCACGCGGACGAGGGTGTCCTCCACGGAGGCCGGGACCTTGTAGTCGTGCACGGACTTGCCGGCCTTGCCCGCGGCGTCCGCCAGGCGGGCGGCGGCCACCGGGACGTACTGGTCGCGGCGGTCCTGGGCGTACTTGGTGGCGTCGGCGACGCGGCGCTGCACCTCGGGGGACAGCTTCTGCTGGCCGGACTGGAGGGCGGCGAGGCCCGTGGCGAGGGCGGCCTGGACGTCCTTGCCGCCCTGGGCCGCGCCCTTCTTGGCGGCCTTGCCCTGCTTCTGCAGGTCCTTCTTGAGGCCCTGGGCCTTCGCGGCGACGGCCTTGCGGTTCTTGGCGTTCTGCTTCTTCAGCGTCTTGCCCTTCTTCTCAGCGGTCTTCTTCATGTCCTTGCCCGCGGCCTCGGCCTGGCCCTGGAGGTCCGCGAGGAACCCCTGGACGGGGGATAGGACGCCGGCGAGGGCCGGGGACACGGCGGCGAGGCCGGCCGCGACCTGCGGGGCGTACTTGTTGTACTGGTCCGACACGGCCGGGGCCAGTCGGGCGTACTGCTGGGCGACGACGGCGTTGGCGCGCTCGGCGCCCGCGGCCAGCTGCGGGCCGTACTGGGTCTTCGCGTCCTGCAGCTGGGCCTTGGCGTCGTCGGCGAGCCGGCGGCCCTCCTTGCCGGCGATCTGGGCGCGGTAGGTCGAGTCGGCCAGGCCGTACTCGCCCCAGGCGCGGGCGGCCTCCACCTTCGGGGCGGCCCAGTGGCGGGCGTCCTCGCGGCGGCGGCCCAGGAATGCGCCGAGCTTGGTGTCGCGGAAGTCGGTCGTCTCGTCAATCGAATCGGAGGTCTTGAAGCCCATACGATCTCCTCGGAGCTGGGTTGGCCGCGGACGGGCGTTCCTGTCCGCGCGTGGTGTTGCACCCAGCCTAGTCGGCGGGACGGACGACAGCACGGTCCCCGGCGCGCGATGACGGCACGAGGGCTAAGCCCTGCGCGTAAGTGTGGCGCCGGGCATGCCGACCACCTGCACGCGGCGGATGTCGATGGAACAATGAGGCCCATGACCAACGCCACGCACATCGCGACCATCCACACCAACCAGGGCGACATCGTCGTGGAGCTCTACGGCGACCACGCCCCGAAGACCGTGAAGAACTTCGTGGGCCTGGCCACCGGCGAGCAGGAGTGGACCCACCCGCAGACCGGCGAGAAGAAGACCGGCACCCCGCTGTACTCGGGCACCGTCTTCCACCGCATCATCAAGGACTTCATGATCCAGGGCGGCGACCCGCTCGGCATGGGCATCGGCGGCCCGGGCTACCAGTTCGGCGACGAGATCCACCCGGAGCTCCAGTTCGACCGTCCGTACCTGCTGGCCATGGCGAACGCCGGCCCGGGCACCAACGGCTCCCAGTTCTTCATCACCTCCGTGCCGACCGGCTGGCTGAACGGCAAGCACACCATCTTCGGCGAGGTGAAGGACGAGGCCTCCCAGAAGGTCGTGGACCAGCTGAACTCGGTCGCCACCGACCCGCGCGACCGTCCGCTGGAGGACGTCGTCATCGAGTCCGTCGAGATCGCTGAGGCCTGATCCGCACCCCCGGACAGACCCCTGACGTGGACGATCGGACCGATCCTCGCCAGAGACACGGCCCGGACGCCGGCGGCGCTCGACTCCCCGAGTGCCCGCGGCATCCGGGCCGTGTGGCGTACATGGCGTGCGGCGACTGCCGCCGCCCCGCCTGCCTGGAGTGTCAGGCCGGGACCACCTCCTCCGGCCACGTCGTGTGCCGGGAGTGCGCCGCCCGCCGCGCGCACGAGAAGGCCGCGGGCGTCCCTCGGCGGCGCAGCGTGCTGCGGGACACCCCGTCGCTGATCTGGGGGCTGCTCGGCCTCAACGTGCTCGTCTACGTCGGCCAGTGGCTGACCCTGGACGGGCCCGCCGACCTCACCGCCCTCGGCTGGTACGCGCCGGGGCAGACCTCCACGGTCATCATGGAGCCCTACCGGATGCTCTCGAACGCGTTCCTGCACTCGCTGCAGAACCCCGGGCACCTGCTCCTGAACATGCTCGCGCTGTGGATGCTCGGCCGCGCGCTCGTCCGGCCACTCGGCCCGGCGCGCTTCCTCACCCTGTACGTGCTCTCGGCGTTGGGCGGCTCGGTGGCCGTCCTCTGGCTCTCGGACCCGCTCACGCCGGTGCTCGGCGCCTCCGGGGCGATCTACGGCCTCTTCGCCGCCGTCTTCGTCCTGGCCCGGGCCCGTGGAGGCAACATCCGGTCGCTCACGGTCCTGCTGGTGGTGAACCTCGTCTTCAGCCTCACCGTGCCGGGGATCTCCTGGCAGGGCCACGTCGGGGGACTGGTCGCCGGCGCGCTGACGGCCGGCTGCTACGAGCTGCTCGGCCCGGGCAGCCGCCTGGGGAAGAGGGCACCGTGGGTGCAGTGGGCCGGTGTCGTCGCGGTGCTTGCTCTGCTGGTGGTGCTGGCCGCCTTCGGCGCCGCCCGGATCACGCCCGCCGTGCTCTGGGGCTGACCCGCCCTGGGGCTGATCACCCCGGCCACCGGCAAGGGAGAAGGCGGACGTTGTCCGTCCACGCCACATCCCCAGGTCTCCACAGTGTTGTCCACACCGTGCCGCGGCGTTGTCCCCAGAGTTTTCCACAGGTGTGGATATGAATGACACCGATGTGTTTTCGCACTCCGCGGCTGGAGTTATCCACAGGGATATCCCCACTGTGGAGAATCACACCGGTGTCATTTCCCAGGACGTCGAGGTCCCGGCATCCTGAAGAATCCGCGGAGAACCGGCGGGTCGAGAGGTGCTGACCTCACTCCTCGGACCAGCGGGACATCATCAGAAAGCCCACCATGGCGATGCCGAAGCCGACGATGATGTTCCAGCCGCCGATGCCCGGGATCGGGAACGCAGTCTGGGTCAGGTAGAACACACAGATCCACAGCAGGCCCACGATCATCAGGCCGAACATCGTCGCCTTGTACCAGCGCGGCAGCGGCTTCGGGCCGACCTGCTCGGCCCGGGTGGCGCGGCGCTCCTGCCTGGCACGCCGGGCGGCCTCGCGGGCTTCGCGGCGCTCGTCGTTCTTGGCCTGCCGCTCGGCGCGCTTCACGTCCTGCTCGCTCGGTGCGGGGGCCCCCATGTCCGGGGTCTCGTTCTCGGCCACGGCGTGATCCTCACTGTGGGTCGTCTGTCTGAACTCGGCGGTCTGCGCCGCGGTACCCTGTTCCCATCCGCACCCCGCTCCGTCCGGTCGGTGCCGGCGGTGCGTCAGTGCGTCCAGCGGTCCGGGACGCAACGTGACCCGGACCAGTCTATGTGCCCCACCGCACGTCGGCGGGGAGCCAGCGAAGGGAGCCGCCGATGGGCAGCGCCGCAGTCTCGGTCCTCGTGATCGACAACTACGACAGCTTCGTCTACACCCTCGTCGGGTACCTCGAGGAGCTCGGCGCCGCCACCACGGTGGTCCGCAACGACGCCCTCTCCCCGGAGGAGGCGGTCGCGCTGGCCCGCGAGCACACCGCGATCCTCATCTCGCCCGGCCCCGGCACCCCCGCAGACGCCGGAGTCTCCGAGCACCTCATCCGTCACGCCGCCACGGCCGGCCAGCCGCTGTTCGGCGTCTGCCTGGGCCACCAGGCGATCGCCGAGGTCTTCGGTGCCACGGTCACCCACGCCGAGTCCCTCATGCACGGCAAGACCTCGCTCGTGGAGCACCGGGGCCACCCGACGTTCGTGGGCCTGCCCAGCCCCTTCACCGCCACCCGCTACCACTCGCTGGCGGCCGTGCGGGAGACCGTGGACGAGTCCGTCCTGGAGATCACCGCGGAGACCGCCGACGGCGTCGTCATGGGCCTGGCCCACCGCACCGCGCCGCTGTGGGGCGTCCAGTTCCACCCGGAGTCCGTGCTCACCGAGGGCGGCTACCGCATGCTCGGCAACTGGCTCGAGTCCGCCGGCCTCCTCGGCGCCGCAGACCTCGGCGGGGCGCTCGCGCCCATCATGGATGCCGGGGCCCGCTGACCGCCCCATCCCCGCGTCCCGACGACGGAACGGCCCCTCACGAAGGTGAGGGGCCGCCGTCGTGGTGGAGGGGCTCCGGCCCTCCGGCCGGCGGGCGCCCGGCCTGCGCCGCGACGACAGCGCGGGCGGATCGGTCAGTCGCGCGGTGCAGGGCCGTTGGACGGGACGTCCGACGGCGGTCCGGGCTTGGTGGGGCGTCCCTCCGGAGAACTGGGGCTACCGGACCCGGTCGGCGAGGGGCTCTCGGACGGGGTCGGGGAGTTCGTCGGGTCAGGGCTCTGCGACGGGGACGGCGACGGGTCGGGCGACTCGGTCGGGTCCTCGGACGGGGGCGGGGAATCCGACGGCTCTGGAGACTCCGTGGGGTCCTCGGAAGGGGACGGTGATTCGCTGGGCTCGGGGTCGTCGCTCGGCGAGGGGGACTCGGACGGTTCCGGTGAGTCCGTCGGGTCAGGGCTCTGCGACGGGGACGGCGACTCGGTCGGGTCCTCGGACGGGGACGGGCTCGGCGACGGCGTGGGGCTCTCGGACGGCGTCGGGCTCTGCGACGGTGACGGTTCGGGGGAGTCGCTCGGCGAGGGCGTCTCGGACGGCTCCGGGGCGGCCTTCGCGACGGTCAGCGTGACGGCGCCCTCGTTGTCCACCTCGCGGTCCGCGGGCGGGTCCTGACGCATGACGTACCCCGGGGTGGCGGCGGCGGACTCGCGCTCCTGCACCCGCACGATCACGTTCGGGGCGGCCTCCTGCAGGGCGGTGCGGGCCGACTCCTCGGACAGGCCGACCACGTTCGGCAGCGTCGTCCGGCCGGTGGACAGCTGCAGGTCCACGGAGGACCCGGGCGGCACCGCGCTGCCGAGCTCGGGGCTGGTGGAGACCAGGCGGTCACGCGGCACATCGGCGGAGTTCGTCGAGGAGACGGAGGAGACGGTCAGGCCCAGGCGGCTGAGCTCGTCGCGGACGGTGGCCTCGGAGGCGCCGCGCAGGCTCTCCGGCAGGGTCACCGAGGACGGCCCCTGGGAGACCTTCAGCCGGACCTCGGAGCCGGAGTCCACCCGGTCGCCGGCGCCGGGGTCCGTGGACACCACGGAGCCCTCGGGGACCTCGTCGTCATAGACCTCGGAGGTGCGGGTCTCCAGGCCGGCCTCGGTCAGGGTGGTCTCGGCCTTTTCGACGGGGACGCCCCTGACGTCCGGGACCTCCACCTGGGAGTCGCGCCCGCCGAGCAGCAGGGGCAGCGCCACGGCGGCGGCCACCGCCAGCAGCAGAAGGGCGATCAGGCCGAACAGCAGGCCGCGGCGGCGGGGGGAGCGTTCCTCCTCGGCGTCTCCCACCGCTGTGGAGCCGGTGTTCGGCAGGTCTGCGCGCACGGGCAGGTGACGGTTCGTGTCCACCGTGGAGAGCGAGCGGGGGGTCAGTGGGGGCCGGTGTCCCCCGGAGTCGGTGGACGCGCCTGCCGCTCCGGCGGCGGTCGAACCGACGGCCGCGGCACCGGCCGCACCCGAACCGGCGGCACCGGCGGCGCCCGCTCCGGCGGCGGCGCCGGCCGCCGGCAGGGCGGGGGTGGAGTCCTCGGCGGGGATG
>NZ_FUKP01000043.1:0-15532 GCF_900163825.1 Micrococcus lylae
GTGTAGGAACTTCCATCCTGCGGGAGAGGCCCACTCGTCTCATCTCAGCCCGGCACCCATGTCAAGAACCTCATGACCCACAACAGCTAGACTGGTTCCGACGCCCCTGCGCCGCCGTCAGCACGGTCCGGCGCGCTCATCCGATCGCACCGAGGAGCGAGAATGCTGAACTCCGCCATCGTCCTGGCCGCCGGCGAGGGCCACCACGTCGTCAACGAGCTGCCGATCCCGGCGCCGTGGTACGGCATCATCGTGTTCGTCAGCCTGATGTTCATGCTGCTGTGCATCATGGGCATGCGCTCCGTGGGCATCCGCCCGTCCGAGCCGGGCGACGAGGTCGTCCCGCACGGCCGCGAGGCCCAGGGCCACGGTTCCCACCAGGCCCAGGGTCACGGCCGCTGACACCGCTGCCGCAGCGGCCCCGGGCGTTCCCCTCGAGCCCCGGGGGCCGCGGCGGCGTTGTCTTCCGACGTGAACGACACGCACCCGAACACGCCGTCCGCCGACGCCTCCGCGTCCATGGGCGGCGCTGTCGCACCCGGGCCGGGGGAGCGGCGCTTCCGCCTGGGGATCATGGGCGGCACCTTCGATCCGATCCATCACGGTCACCTGGTGGCCGCGTCCGAGGTGGCGGCCCGCTACGAGCTCGACGAGGTCGTGTTCGTGCCCACCGGCCAGCCGTGGCAGAAGGCCGGACGGGACGTGTCCCCGGCCGAGCACCGCTACCTGATGACCGTGGTCGCCACCGCGTCGAACCCGCGTTTCACGGTCTCCCGCGTGGACATCGACCGTCCGGGCGCCACCTATACGGTGGACACGCTGCGGGACATCCGCCGCCAGCGACCCGAGGCGGAGCTGTTCTTCATCACCGGCGCGGACGCGCTGAGCCAGATCCTTACCTGGAAGGACATCGACGAGGTCTGGGACCTCGCGCACTTCGTCGGCGTGACCCGGCCGGGCCACAGCCTGACGGACTACGGTCTGGAGGGCGACATCTCGTTGCTGGAGATCCCGGCCATGGCGATCTCCTCCACGGACTGCCGTGAGCGCGTCGCGGCCGGCCGTCCCGTCTGGTACCTCGTGCCGGACGGTGTGGTGCAGTACATCAACAAGCACCGGCTCTACCTCAGGGCCGCTCCGAGCGGCACCGGGCACCGGGCAGGCGGCTCAGGGGGCGAGGCAGACCGAGTCCACGACGACGGCACCCGCCGTCGCTGACCGGCTCGCCTCGTCGTCCGCGACGGCCTCCGCCGTCTGCCCGACGTACCCCACCGACCACTTCCGAAGGAGATCCATGACCGTTCCGGAGATCACCCGCACCGCCCTGCTCGTGGCCGCCCGTGCCGCCGAGGACAAGCTCGCCGAGGACATCGTCGCCTTCGACGTCGCCGAGCGACTCGGCCTGACCGACGCCTTCCTCGTGGCCTCCGGCGCCACCGAGCGTCAGGTCAACGCCATCGTGGACGGCGTGGAGGAGGAGCTCCTCAAGCAGGAGCAGCTGAAGCCGATCCGCCGCGAGGGACGTTCTGACGGCCACTGGGTGCTGCTCGACTACGGCCACTTCGTGGTGCATGTGCAGCACGCCGAAGACCGTGAGTTCTACGCCCTCGACCGCCTCTGGAAGGACTCGCCGTCCATCGACCTGCAGCTGGAGGGCCACGCCTCCCCGGCGTCGGCGGGCGATCCCGAGCCCGAGTACCCGGCCGAGCCCACCAGGGACTGACCGGCTGTGCCCGTGCGTCTGATCCTGCTGCGACACGGTGAGACGGACTGGAATGCGGAGGACCGCTACCAGGGCCGCACGGACGTCGACCTCAACGCGACGGGGCAGCGCCAGGCCCGCGCCGCCGTCGCCCGGTTCCTCGCCGGTGCGCTCGAGGACGCCGACGAGCTGGTGGCCGTGGCCTCTCCGCTGACGCGCGCCCGTCGCACCGCGGAGATCGTCCTTGAGGCCGCCGTCGGAGACGTCGAGCTCACGCTCGACCCGGACCTCATGGAGCTGTACGGCGGGGACTGGGAGGGGCTGCGCCTGGCCGAGATCGCCGAGCGCTGGCCCGCTGAGCACGAGGCCTGGCGCGGCACCCCGGACCTGGACGCCGGTCCCGTGGCCGGGGAGACCCTCCGGGCCGGCGGTCAGCGCGTGTTGGCCGCCCTCGGTGAGCACGTGCCACCGGCCTGGACCCCGGCGCGTGGAGCCGGGGAGCGTGCCCCGCAGACCCCGGTCCTGCTGGCCGTCGCCCATGGCGGGGTCCTGCGCTCGGCCGTCGGGCAGCTGCTCGGCGCCGAAGGCGAGGACTTCGCCGCGCTCGAGCGGATCGAGAACGCGCGCGCTGTGGTGTTCGAGGGTGACTGTGCCGCCGGCGGGTCCGCGTCACGGCGGATCGTGGACGGGTGCTGGCAGCTGCGCGGCTACAACGTCTGAGTCGTGCACGGCGCCGATTTGGCGGCGCTGTCGGGTCCGGTGTACAGTAGTCGAGTTGCCAGCGCGACGAACGGACGGGAAACCTTCCGCGAACGCGATGGAAACACCCATTTTCGGGGGTATGGCGCAGTTGGTAGCGCGTCTGCATGGCATGCAGAAGGTCAGGGGTTCGAATCCCCTTACCTCCACGTAAGATGAGAAAATCGAAACTGCCCCGCCTGATGGCGGGGCAGTTTTGTTTCTGCGGTGACGTGGGCCGGGGCATCCATGTTGGTGTGGGCGAGGACGCTGGCTGTGGTCTCGTCGGGTGTGTAGTTGGCGTTTTCTTCGTCGTCGATGGTGATGCGGGTGAACAGGGCGCGGTTGAGGATGCGTCGTTCGGCTGGTTCGCACTTGTTGTAGAGATCGTCGAGGTCGACCAGGAGATCGGTGAGCTGGTCCAAGCCTATTCGGGCGTCGGTGTCGGTTAGGTTGTCGAGCCGGGTGGTGATCTGGTCGAGGTTGGCGCGGATGCGCTCTTGTTCGCTTTTGAGGAGGTCGAGTGGGATCGCGTCGGTGTAGTGGGCTTGGACGAGTTTGAGGCGTTCGGCTTCGAGCTTGTCGTGCTGGGCGGTCAGGAGCTTGCGTTCGTTCTCGCTGGATCCTTCGTGCTGGTCGAACACGTCGTTAAGGACCTTCCGGACGTGCTCAGCCAGGGGCTGGGTCAGGGAGTTGCGCTGGTAGGTGCGTTCGATCTCGGCTTCGGCGCGTTCGGCGAGGATCGCTTTGCGGGTGCAGTTGGTGGTCTTGCGGCGTCGTCCGGAGCAGGTGAAGTACTCGTAGCGGTCCCCGGTTTTGGCGCGGGGGCGTTCGATCATGAAGCGCCCTGGGTTTCGTTCCGTGGTTAGACGGTCGCGGGCGCGGTCGTCGTGAGGTGAGTGTAAGACGCTTCGACTTCGGTCGGGGTGCGATAGTCGAGTGCTTCGTGCAGGCGCTTCGTGTTCCACCAGGTGACCCAGTCCAGGGTGGCGATCTCGACGGCGGTCGCTGAGGGCCAGGTGCGGCGTCGGTGGATGAGCTCGGCTTTGTAGAGGCCGTTGACGGTCTTAAGCCAGGGCGTTGTCGTAGCTGTCTCCGACGGATCCGACCGAGGAACCCACGTTCTGTCGCGCCCAGGACGCGGCAGATGGCCTCGACCCCGAAGTGATCGCGATGCCTATCGATGAAGGCGATCATTTCGTCGTGGGGTTGTCGAGTTCCCTGGCGAAAAACACGGAGGCGGCCTTGAGGATCTCGTTGGCCCGACGGGACTCGGCGAGCTCTCGACGCAGTCTGCGGTTCTCCTCCTCGAGAGACTCCGCGGGGCCGGCCGAGGGCTCAGCTGGCCCGTAGCGGTTGCACCACATGCGCAGGGTCTCCTCGCCTACGCCGAGCTGCGGGGCCACAGCCCGGATCGAGTGTGAGCGAGGGCCTCCCTCGGCGGCTTGGCGCTCGAGGACCATCCGCACAGCGCGCTCACGCAGCTGAAGGGGTGTACTTCTTGGGCATGTTCCGATTCTCCTTGCTGAGACTCGGAACGAAACCCAGGGCGCTTCAGTCAGTGGTCGTCGGTATCGTTGGGCGCGCCCCGAGAGTACAACTTAAGACGCGCCTCAGCGCGGAGGAGAACCAGCACAGCATGACAGCGTTCAGCACCAGGTGGTCGCACCGCCCCAGCAGTACAAGGCGTAACCGTGGCGTCCATCGTCAGGGGGCCCCCCGATGACCCCGTCGGTGCCGGACGAGACTGCAGACGGTCAGGCTGAGCTGCTTGCGCAGTTGCACGACCTTGTCCCGGGTGCCTTCCTGGATGGGGAGATTGACCGGGAAGCACTGCTCGATGCGCTCGGCCTCGATGGAGAGTCGAAGCCCGCCTTCTCGTTCACCTGGCCCGGGATCGAGCGAGCACGCCAGGACGCGCGTGTCCCCACCACGGCGACGCTCGTGCCCGACGAGGATGCTTCTCTGCACTGGCCGGATGCTCGTGACGTCCTGATCGAGGGCGACAACCTACAGGTGCTCAAGCTCCTGAAGAACGGCTACTCGCGCGCCGTCAAACTGATCTACATCGACCCGCCGTACAACACGGGCGACACGTTCACCTATAACGACGACTTCGCGGTGCCCGAGCGGCAGTACCTCGAGGAGACCGGCCAGGTCGACGTGCAGGGCAACGCCACGACCAGCCGGATCGAGACTGGTGGGCGCAAGCACGCGCCGTGGCTGACCATGATGTTCCCGCGGCTCGCGCTGGCCCGTCACCTGCTGCGCCGTGACGGAGTGATCCTCGTCTCCATCGACAACAACGAGGTGCACCACCTGCGCCTCCTGCTTGATGCGGTGTTCGGCGCGGAGAACTTCGTCGACATGATGACCTGGCGCGGTGCCCGTAAGGGTGACGCGAAGCTGACTGGCGGCGGACAGGACTATGTCCTCCTCTACGCCCGTGATCGCTCCTTCCTCAAGGCCAACGACATCCGGTGGCGTGAGCGCAAGGGGGGCCTTGAGCCGATCTACGCCAAGGTCGCGGAGCTGCGAACAGAGCACGGTGACAACTACGAGGCCATGACCGCTGGATTGCGCGACTGGTACAAGTCTCTCGCGGACGAAGATCCCTCGAAGGCGCACGCGCATTACAGCACGATCGATCAACGGGGCGTGTTCTTCCCCGGGGATATCGCTAGCCCGACCCCTCGGCCCAATCTCACCTTCGAGTGGAAGGGCTATGCGGTGCCGAAGAACGGTTGGCGCTACGAGCTTGCAGCAATGGAGCGTCTTGATGCCGAAGGCCGCCTGCTATACCCGGACTCGAAAGAGAAGCGTATTCAGGTTAAGCGTTACCTAACTGAGCACGAGGAGTGGGCGCCTGCATCTGTCTTCTACCGAGACCGTCGCGCGGCCTCTGGCGCGCTCAACAAGCTCATGGGTGCCAAGGTCTTCGACGATCCGAAGAGTACGGACGTGCTTGCCCGTCTCTTTCACGCTATCACCGACGACGGCGACCTAATTCTCGACTTCTTCGCGGGCTCTGGCTCTACCGGCCAGGCGGTGTGGGAACAGAATCCGAGGGACGGTAAGACGCGGCGCTGGATTCTGGTGCAGGTGCCGGAGAAGCCGGATGCGTCTGAGGAATCGGGCAAGAACGCGCTCGCGGCTGGGTACGAGACGATCTTCGAGGTGACGGCGGAGCGACTGCGCCGCGCGGCGGCGTCCCTGCAGGAGGACACGCTCGACGCTCCGCAGCTCGGCTTCCGGATTTTCCGCACCCGTCCGACGAACCTCGTCATCGAGAAGCCGCTGTTCGCGCTGCCGGAGATGACTGGGCAGAACTATTTGGCGCAGGTTCTTGATCACACGGCGGGAGCTCCGGTTGTTGACGGTGCGAAGCCGCTCGACGTGGCGTGGGAGGTGGCGCTCAAGGCCACGGGGACGAAGCTCGACGCGCGCGTGACAAGACATGACGTCAGTGGCGTGACGGTCTACGAATACACGCCTGCCGAGGCGCAGACCTCCTCGGGACGTCTCCTGATCTCGCTGGATGCGTTCTCACTGGCGACGGCGGATGCACTGGGTCTGAGCGACGACGATACGCTGATCCTTCGTGGCGATCAGGTCGAGGATTCGGTGACGCTAACGTTGGCGCCGCGGTTGCAGTCAAAGCTGATTCTTCTGGAGCGGGTGCCCCGTGAAGTTTCGCTTTGATGATCAGCCGCACCAGTCGGCCGCCGTCTCTGCGGTGGTCGACCTGTTTGAGGGCGCCCTGGTGCCACCGCGCGACGCGCTTGCTGGGCAGGCGCCTGGTGCGGACGGGCATGCGGGGTTCACACTGGAGCGCGATGTCCTCACCGACAATCTGAGGACGATCACCGCCCGCGAGGGCGTTGAGTCGCAGGCTCAGCTTGAGTTGCTGGCAGAGACAGATCTCGAGGGGACCGAGCGTGAGTTCCCGAACTTCTCCGTCGAGATGGAGACGGGTACCGGCAAGACCTACGTGTATATCTCGACGGCGCTGCGTTTGGCGGAGCTGTATGGGCTGCGGAAGTTCGTGATCCTGGTGCACTCGATCGCGATTCGTGCTGGCGTGGTGAAGACGTTTGAGCAGACCGAGGAGCACTTCCGGTTAAAGTATCCCGGAGTCCCGTACAGGTGGGGTGTGCTCGGGGAGAATTCGGCACTGAACGACTTCACCGAGCCGTCGGGCACGGTGCAGTTTCTGGTCGCGAGCGTGCAGGCTCTCGACAAGCCGGATACGAACACCCTCTATGCCAGCGCGGAGCAGCCGCAGCTGTGGGGCGACGCGCTCAGCGGTGTGCAGCAGATCGCGAAGGCTCGCCCGGTCGTCCTGATCGATGAGCCCCAGAACATGGCGACGTCGCTGCGCCGTCAGGCGATCGCCACCCTGAATCCGCTGGTGGCGTTGCGCTACAGCGCGACCCACAAGGAGCCGTTCAACCTCGTGCACCGGCTTGGCCCGAAGCAGGCGGCAGAGGCTGGCCTGGTCAAGCGGGTATCGGTCAAGGGCATCGTTGCAGGCGAGAACGGCAAGCCCTACGTCCGCCTCGACAAGCTCCGCAGCGTCCGCAAGCGTCTGATGGCTGAGGCAGTCATCGAGAAGGCCGGCGGCAAGCGAGTGCCGGTGGTGCTGCAGAACGGCACCGACCTGTTCGAGGAGTCCGGCAGTCTGCCACAGTACCGCGGCCTGGTGGTTGACAGCATCGATCGCAAGCCCGACCGGGTGATCTTCGAGAACGGTCTCGTCGTGCACGCCGGAACAGAGACCGGTGTCGATGCCGAGGCGGTCTGGCGTGACCAGATCCGCCACACGATCCGGACGCACCTGATCCGTCAGGGGCAGATCGATTCGATGAACCGTGGCGTCAAGGTGCTTTCGCTGTTCTTCGTCGAGCGCGTGGCTGATTACGCTGGAGACGAGGCGGTACTGCCCGCGATGTTCGATGAGCTGTTCCGTGAGGAGTGGCTGCGCGCCGGCTATCCCGAGAACGAGATGCCCGCCGCGGCCGAGCTGCGGGTCGCATACTTCCCATCGACCAAGACGGGCATCCTGAAGGACACCTCTGGGCGAGCCTCGGACGCTGAGCTGGAGGCGCGGGCGTACCAGGAGATCATCGCCAACAAGGAACTCATTCTTGATCGCGCCAATCCGCGCGCGTTCATTTTCTCCCACTCCGCGCTCAAGGAGGGCTGGGATAACCCGAACGTCTTCCAGGTCGGATTCCTGCGCCACACCCGCTCCGAGTTGGAGCGTCGCCAGCAGATCGGCCGCGGCCTGCGTCTGCCGGTCGACCAGTCCGGTCACCGTGTCATGGACCCGGCGATCAACCGGCTCACGCTCATCGTCGACGAGTCCTTCACCGAGTTCCGTGACGGCCTGAACGCCGAATACATCGCCTCTGGTGGCGGCTCCGGCGATACAGGCCCTGAGGTCGACAACGCCGACAACGAAGTTATCGTCCGCAGGCGCCCTGCCCTGTTCGACAGCCCCGAGTTCGCTGAGCTGTGGAAGCGCATCCGCTACAAGGCGCGCTACCGCGTCACCGTGGAGCCAGAGGCACTCCGCATCGTGGTCGCCGCATCGGCGCACCTGGCCGACCTCGAATTCATCGAGCGCCGCGCCAACGTTGTGCAGTCCGCCGATCTCGTCTACGACGACGAGGGGCACGTGGTCACAGCAGACTCTGCCGTGGCCGAGTCGCGCGGTGAGCGCATCGTCGTCGTAGGCCAGCGCCTGCCTGACGTCGTGCAGCTCATTGAGGACCAGCTGCAGTACGGCAAGTTCCCCCTCCAGCTCACGCGACCCACCGTGGCCGGGATCGTGCGCGAGATCCTGAACTACCCCGAACGCGATTACGCCCGGCACGTCCTCGACGACCCTGACCGCTGGGCACGAATCGTGGCGAACGCCATCCGCATAGAGACGATCGAGCAGATGGTCCGCGGCATTAGCTACGAACCCATCGAGGAATCCGACTGGTGGGACGCGGAGGTCGTCTTCCTCGAGGTCGAGTCCAAGAACCCGCCGCAGCCTCTGCCCGGCAACCCTGACCCCAAGAACGGTGTCATCGCCGCACCCGAGGGCGGCGTGAACCTCTACGACCACGTCGACTACGACAGTCACGTCGAGCGTGCCTTCGCCGCGCAGCTAGAGAACAACCACGAGCACGTCAAGCTGTTCACCAAACTGCCGCGCCGCTTCCGCGTCCGCACACCTGTGGGCGAATACTCGCCGGACTGGGCCATTGTCTACGACGAGAACGGCACCCAGCGGCTGTACCTCGTCCGCGAGACCAAGGACACCCGCAACCTTGACGACCTCGACTGGGACGAGGCGATGCGCATCCGCTTTGCGGACCACCACTTCGACGCCGCACCAACCGGGCCGATCGACTACAACTACACGACCGACAAAGCTGGCTTGCTGATCGGTGAAGCGTCTGGTGTCAACGGAGGGGTTGATGAGTGAGGAGGACCCGAACGCACCTGCTCCCAGCGCGGTCTGGAACCTTGTGCCGCTCACCCCTGAGTATCTCGAAGCTGAGCACAGTGGCTACGTCTCGGCACTTGAGGTTGCGCTTGAGGACGATGAGATCCGTAACATCGCGCTGTCCGGAAACTACGGCGTTGGCAAGAGCAGCATCTTGCGCGAGCTCGGGAAGCGACTTGACGGCCGCGTTGTCGAGCTTTCGCTGTCGACCCTTGCCCCGATTGAAGCGTCCAAGTTAGACGAGTCGGTGCCGCTGCAGGCCACGACTCCGACGAACCGTATCCAGCAGGAGATCGTCAAGCAGCTGCTTTACCGGCAGGATCCGAGCAAGACGCCTGCGTCCAGATTTCGTCGAATCGAGCGCTTCCGGTGGTGGAGAGAGTTCGGCACGGCTGCACTGATCGGTCTGGCCGTTGCCGTCATTTTCTTGCTGACTGGCTGGACTGCGCAGATCGCCCGCACTTTCACGGCGCTGAACGATCTCGACGTCTGGACGCACCTGATCGTCTGGGGCGTGGCAACGACTGCGGTGATTCTGGTGCGCTGGCTGTTCTACGGGAAGATCCGCATCAAGCAGCTGTCTGCCGGCGCCGCGACCGTCACGCTCGACGACAACTCCGTCTCATACTTCGACCAGTACCTCGACGAGATCGTCTACTTCTTCGACGTGTCGGATCGTGACGTCGTGATCTTCGAGGACATTGACCGGTTCAACGACTCACACATCTTCGAGACGCTGCGCGCGCTCAATACTTTGCTCAACGCTTCGCCTCAGATCGAGAAACCGATCCGCTTCATCTACGCGATCAAGGACAGTATTTTCGACCGAATCGGGCTGGAAGCGGAAGGCCGCAAGCTCGAGACGGGCGTGCTAGCAATCGACGATCCGGCGCAAGCCGAGGCGGTGCGTGCGAACCGCACCAAGTTCTTCGATCTCGTGATTCCCGTAGTTCCGTTCATTACGCATCGCAGTGCACGGAATCTGGCGACCCAGTTGCTGGGCAAGATCGAGCACAAGGTGGCGCCGGAACTGCTCGATCTGGCTGCGCAGTACGTCCCTGACATGCGGCTGCTGAAGAACGTCCGCAACGAGTTCATCGTCTTCCGCGATCGAATTTTCTCAGGCGACGGTGAGCAACTCGACCTGAGCGAGACCGACCTGTTCGCGATGATGCTCTACAAGAGCACGCACCTCACGGACTTCGAGACGATCCGGCTCGGCAAGAGCAATCTGGACACTCTCTACAAGCTCAGTCGCGAGCTGGTAGCCGAGAACATCAAGCGGATCGAGGGCGAGCGTCGAGTGCTTCGACAACGGCTCGCGCGGATCAACGGAGCGGCAACTCGAAGTGCTCAGCTGGGGGATCGCCTCTTGGCGCACATTCACCGGATTGTGGTTGCTACCGTGTACCAGCGACAGAATGCGACGTATATATTCGAGCGTCAGAGCAAATCCGTTGATGACCTCAAGAGCGTGCAGTTCTGGGCGAGCTTCGTCGCGGCTGATGGCGACCCAGTGCTCCAGTGGCGCAACAATCACGGGCAGACACTGTCATTGACTCGGAGCCACCTCGCGGCGGAACTGAGCGATCCGCTCGACGCAGAGAGCTGGACCGCATCGGATCGCGACACGCTGAACGAGCAGATCGACGAGAAGACCGAAGCCCTCAAATTCTTGCGAAGCGCCGATCTCGGGGACCTCGTCAAACGTCCCGAGTTTCTCGTTACATACGAAGAGACGGCACATTCGTTCGCTTCCGTAGCCCAGAACCTTCTGAAACCTGGGCTCGCCTATCAGCTGGTGCGTGCGGGACACCTCAACCGAAACTTCACCTTGTACACCTCCACCTTCCACGGTGATCGCGTAAGTCCGGCGGCGACGAACTTCATCATCCACCACGTCGAGCGAGACCTGATGGATGCGCACTTTGAGCTTGGCCCGGCGGACGTCGATGCCGTCGTCCGGGAGCGTGGCAAGAGCGCACTGAAAGAGCCCGCACTCTACAACATCGCGATCCTCGACCGTCTCCTTGTAACCAACGTTGATGCAGCCGACATCATGATTCGCTCGCTGGCTGGCCTGGGAGAGAGTCAGACGCAGTTCCTGCGGGCCTACCTAACAGCCGGTGAGCAGCGCGCACAACTCGTCCAGCGGTTTGCGACGATGTCGCCAAGAACACTTATCTACCTCGTGAACCAAGCGGAGCTGGACGAAGCTTCGCAGCTAGAACTAGTGGACGTTGCACTGGCGAATCTGTCATCGTCAGCGCAGCGCACGGACGCACGGGTCGTCGACTATCTGCGAACGCACTACGCGGAGTTCTCCGTCCTCACGAACGACGGGACGTCCGCCCAGGCAGAGCAAGTTGGAGCGCTCTTCGCCGAGGCGAGCATCACATTGCCTAGCCTGACGCCGCTGTCGGCAAGTGCCCGTCCGTCGTTCGTCTCACGCAGTTTGTACGACATTACGCATGAGAACCTGACCCTCACTATTGGCAATGACGAGACGGTCGCCCTCGATGTCATTCGAGCGGCGAACAAGACGGTCTATGGCTATGTCCTTCAACATGTAGATGCCTATCTGGGCGCGATCGAAGGCTCTTCCGCGACGGTCGATGAAGGTAAGCAGTTCATCGCAGTGCTCGAGGAACTACTCGAGCAAGGAACGCCTCGCTTGGCCGACGTGGTTGAGCGCTCTGCGCCGGTATGCCAGGTTGTCGATCTTGGCGTTATCTCCGAGGGAGCGTGGCCGGCGTTGGCTATGCATCAGCGATTCCCTGCAACGTTCAACAACGTCAGCCGATACGTTGCTGCGCTTGGAGTCGATGTCCACATCGCTCCGCTGCTGGCGGAAGCAGGCACGCTCACCGAGGCTGAGTCGGCCGAGGAGGATGAGAAGACCACGTTGGCGACCACGATTCTTGCGGCGCGGGAGCAACTGCCTGCCGCAACGCTGCGCGCGGGCCTTGTTGCGAGCTTGGAGCTGAGTAGCTACCTCGATGTTGGGGAGATTGCTGCCGAGTCGGGCGACTTGTTCGCTCTACTCCTCAAGCACGACATCATTTCGGACGACGCGGAGTCGTATGAGCACCTATCAACAACAAATTGGCCAACGCGAAGGGCGTTCATCCGCGAGTCAAAGAAGTTCGCAAGCTACATGACGCCGGAGCTGGTGCAGCCGGATCTGGCGGTGCTCCTCGCCGACACTGACATCGAGGACGCGATCAAGCGGGCGGTGATCGACCAATCGGCTGCATACGCCGAGGTCGCTGGACAACGAGGGTTGAAGGAGCTGGCGCGCCTCGCTGTGCAGTATCGGCGCACCATCCCGTCTGCTGTCGTGCAGAAGATGGCGCAGGGTGGTGCTTCTGCGCAGTACGTAGTGCCCCTACTCGAGCCACACCTTGGCGACCTTGCCCGCGCAGACCTCTTCGCGATCTTGCAGGCTTTGAGCGGGGAGTATTCAAGCCTGACCACCGTGGGACGTACCTCCCTGCACGTCGCAAACACACCCGCAGACCGAGCTCTCCTTGAATGCTTGAAGAGTCACGGAACCGTCAGCTCGTATAACACGAGCGTGTCGCCTATCAAGGTGAACAGGAAGCACAAGTGATCTGCATTTGCAGGCAGCGAGGACAGAGATGAGCGAGAAGACAACACATGGGGCACGATGGGTGCGGGCCGCTCTCCAGGTGAACCCCTACGAGTACCAAGGGAAGAACGCACCGTCGGCCACCTACGACACCGAGGCTGACTACAACAAGGCCTTGCTCGACGAGTGCGAAGTGCAGGACATTGAGTTGTTCGCGGTCACTGATCACTGGAAGGTCGACTCCGCGCTCCAGCTCATCCGCGACGCAGCCGATCGGGGCATCGTTGCCCTTCCCGGCTTCGAGGCGAACTCCGATGAGGGCATCCATATCCTGGTGATCTTCGAAGCGGGTACCAGCGCGGCGACGATCAACGCCGCGATCGGGATGTGCGGTGTTGCACCGGGCTGCGCCAACGGGACAACTGGTGCGTCCTTCACCGACATCCTCGAGAAAATGACCGCGCGGGGTGCGCTCGTGATTCCTGCCCACGTGAATGTCCCGAACAGTGGCCTTCTGACCGGCCGAGCCGGACAGCCGCTCGTCACGAAGATCAAGCACCCGGATCTTCATGCACTCGGCATCACGCCGAGCCAAGCCGATGGTACAGATCAGGCTGCGATCCTCAACGGCACCAAGCCCTATGACAGGGCTCATCCGCTTGCCGCGATCCATGCTGACGATGTGACGAAGCCCTCCGCCCTCCAGAACGAGGGCGCGAGCTGCTGGTTCAAGGTCAGTCGCCTCTCCGTGGACAGCCTTAAGCTCGCCGTCCGAACTCCTGAGACCCGAGTCTCGCTGAAAGATCCCGCGATCGAGGTGCGCCCCACCCTGAAGGAGATCTCGTGGGTCGGCGGCTTCCTGGATGGCGTAACGATCCCGCTCTCGACCGATCTCACGACACTCATTGGTGGACGAGGAACTGGGAAATCGACCGCCATTGAGAGCCTCCGATTCGTGCTGGGGCTCACCCCGATTGGTACAGAGGCGAAACGAGACCATGACGACATCGTGAGCGGCGTACTCAAGTCGGGCACCGTTGTGAAGCTACTTGTCGAGACCGCCTCGCCGTCCGTGCGAACATTCACCATCGAACGCTCCGTCAACAACCTTCCGGTCGTGAAAGACGAGAGCGGTACTGCCACCACCCTGCGGCCAGTCGATGTCATCGCGAACGTGGAGATCTTCGGGCAGCACGAGCTCGCCGAGCTGACGAACGACAGCTCGAAGGTCGCGAGCATGCTGCAGCGGTTCCAAGGGAGCGGCGAACTGACAGTCGAGCACATCGACACCTTGGAGAAGCTCGAGCTGAATCGAGAGAAGCTGATTCGTGCGGAGGAAGGGCGATCCCAGCTCGAAGATGAGCTTGCAGATATCCCGCGGCTTGAGGAACAGGTGCGGCAC
Organism: Micrococcus lylae; assembly: GCF_900163825.1. Taxonomy (NCBI): domain Bacteria; kingdom Bacillati; phylum Actinomycetota; class Actinomycetes; order Micrococcales; family Micrococcaceae; genus Micrococcus; species Micrococcus lylae. Next base: position 13,937 of record NZ_FUKP01000043.1, read on the forward strand.
TACACCGACACGGATGTGCCGACTCGGCTCAAGGAGGTCACGCGACTCACCCAAGATGAAGCGGTGTTCACCGAAGCAACGGCGCGCGTGACCACTGCTCAGGAGTCGCTAACAGCGCTCACTGACCAGCAGCTGATCACCAAGCTGGAGGCGGCATTTGAGAACATCGATGACTCACCGAGATCTGAGTATCTCAAGCGCGCGCAGGCTGCATCGACGGCGTTGGCCGCCAAGCTGACGGCGCTTGCGACTGAGGCCCGCACAGCGCTCGACGCGGCATCCCTGGAGATCGAGACAGCGAAGAGCGAGTGGTCAGACGCAGTTCGTGAGCAGCGTGACGAACACAATGAGGTGCTGCGCAAGCTCGTGGAGGAAGGGCTGGAGCCCAACAAGTACCTCGACACGACCAGAGCGCTGGAGACGTTGAAGGCTAAGGAGTCTCGACGCGCCGGTATCGCAACAAGCCTTCGGGCCCTGCAAACCGAGCGGGACACCCTGCTGCAGGCGCTCGCAGGCCACGAGAACGACCGGGCAAGAGAACTGACCGAGGCGATCCGTGCCGCGAACGCCGCGACCGGCGGAGTCGTGATCGTGAAACCCGTCCCCGCGTCGGATCGGAAGCACATCAAGTCCCTGATTGAGCAGTCCATCTCCGGCCAGCGCCATCGCATCATGGCGGCTATCGACCAGGACAACTTCTCAACGCGCGCTTTCGTGGAAGCGGCACGGGCCGGAGAGCCGGAGCTGAGCGCGCAGTTCTCGATCACTGGCGCGCAGGCGCGATCTCTGGTCGAAGCCGGCGAGCCCCTTTTCCGCCACCTCGAAGAGCAGTCGGTGGGGCGAGCTGTGGAGGTGCAGCTGGACGTGCAGGCAGGAACCGGAACACGCGAGTTCAAGAAGATGGAGGATCTGTCGAAAGGCCAGCGTGCGACCGCACTGCTCCTTCTCTTGCTCGGCGCATCGAATGCTCCGCTCGTGATCGACCAACCTGAGGATGATCTCGACAACCGATTTGTTTATGACGGCATCGTCACCAACCTTCGGAGTCTGAAGGGTAAGCGTCAGATCATCGCGAGTACTCACAACGCAAACGTCCCAGTGCTCGGTGACGCCGAGTTGATCGTGGCTCTCGAAGGAGATGGCCAGAACGGCCGAGCTGCAGCGGACGGGATCGGATCCCTGGACGATGTAGCCATTCGCTCACACGTTGAGAACGTGCTCGAGGGAGGGCCTGCAGCATTCAACGCTCGGCAGCATCTTTACGGGTTCTAACTGCTATCCCGGTTCAAGGCAGCGCCGTCCAGACATCTGTCGTCACGGTGCGTGCGTCCGCAGTATCCGCCGGATCGTCGACTCGCTCACCCCATACATCTCCATCAGCTCGCGACGGGTCGAACCGCCGGCAAACAGACGCCGAGCCTCGGCCTTCTGTTCGTCGCTGAAGGCTGCACGTTTCCCGGCTCTTCACAATCGAGGGTGTAGACGGGCTCTTCACAATCGAGGGTGTAGACGGGGCTTGAATCCTCCACTCTCGAGCAAGGACCTAGCGATGTAGTTGGTGAGATTCCGGAAGCCCAAGGCGGATCCGCGTAGGTG
>NZ_FUKP01000069.1:0-34497 GCF_900163825.1 Micrococcus lylae
TGACTCTCCTTCAGGACCTACATAACGGCCCTGCCACTAAGTCTGACGCGCGACATCTACGCTCAACGGTGGTTCGATCCCGTTCTGAATGCGGCCGGCCAGCAGGTCTGCATCCACAGGGCCGCCGTGGTCCCCCGTCGCCCCGACGACGGTGCTGTCGTCATCAACACCGACGAGGATCAGGCCCCCGGTTCCATTCGCCATGCAGACGACGGCCTGGTAGAGGTCGTCCTTCCCCATCCGTCGCTTGAACTCGACGTCCAGGGTCTCGCCCGCGGCGAGGAGAGGTCCAAGATCCATGCCATAAGTATCCATAATTATGGTGAACCGAACCAAGGGTGCTGACGTGTGCACCATAACTTTGAGCGACTGTGGGCAGGAGGCCTCCGAGGGCAGGAGCACGTTCTGCATCTCGAAGATCTCTGTGGGCGAAGACCGGATGTCCTCGTCGTCCACACGCTTGTCGCTGCCCCGTTGAAGCCCCGCGGTGCGGATCCAGGAAGGGCCCCTGAGCAGATCAGTGTGCTCAGTGAGCGCGTCACTTTACTCACTGAGGGGCTCACTACACTCAATGATGCCGAAGTGATGCCGTACCGGTCGTTTCGGGTGGCATCGCGTCGCGAACCAGGGCACGGACCGGCATGACTCCGGGCCATACGCGCGGTCTACCGTGGAGCACCCCTGCGTTGACCCGTCGACGACCTCGAGGCCGCACCCCGAGTCGTTCCCTCGTTGTTTCATCATTGACCGAACAGTTCGAAGCGGTCGACCTCGGGCAGGGCGCTGAAGACGTGGGCCATCAAGGCTGTCAGGATCGGGGCGGCAGGACCCGTGCCACGGTGGGCTTCGGTGAAGCGCAGGCCGAACACCGGGGTGGGGTCGTTGAGGTCGTCGAGGCGGACGAAGCCCACGCGGCCGTCCTTCGCGTGGTCGATCCAGAAGGACCGGTTGTCCTCGTCGCTGTAAGCGACGGCGGCGATGGCCTCCCGCGCAAGCGTGAGGGCCGCATGCTGGCGGCGCAGCCCGTGGTAGAGGATCTGCTTGTGATCCATGGGGTGATCCTGCTACAGATCAATAGGGCCGCGAACCCCCGCACGAGCTCGGCCACCCACTCCTGCGCGTCCAGGTGCACGTCGTGCCCCGCGCCGGGCACCTGCACATGCCGCGCATCCGGGCGCCGCCACCGCGTCTCGTCCAGCTCTCCGGCGGGCACGTACCCGTTCTCCCCGGTGATCAGCAGGGTTGGCGCGGTGACGTGCTCCCCATTCCTCCCACCGGGCCGCTCGTGGACGGGCAGCAGGGCGGCCTCCAGCACGTCGACGTCGCAGCGTGGCACCCAGCCGGCGTCCGTTTCCTCGAGCCCCTTGGCCCACCCCCGTCACCCCCGCCGGCCGGTACGCGCGGCGAACTCGTCCAGACAGGCGAGCACCTCGGTGGCCAGCCACACCCGGTTCCGACGCTGAGCGGACACGGACTGCAGAGCGCCGGCCTCGACAAGCTGGTCCACGGCCCGCTGGGCGGCCGGGCGCGAGACACCCAGCGCCTGGGCCAGATGGTCCACCGTCACCGCGGGTTGCGCGATGATCACCGCGAGCGCCCGCCAGACCGCTGCGTCCCGCCGGGCAGTGAGCCGCTCGCGCCAGCCGGTCAGGGTCTCGTCCAGGTCCGCGACGAGCTCTCGACCGTTGCCGACGGCGGCCACGGCGGCCTGCGCGAAGCGGCGCACGATGGGCGCGGGGTCGCCGTCGCGGTAGGCGGTGAGGGCGTCGAAGTATCCGGCCGTGTCCGTGAGAAGTCCCGCGGAGAGGGGGACCCCCATGCGGGTGATCGCGCCGGGCCGGGCATGCTCCTGACCGACCATGAGGGCATCATGGGCGGCCAGCAGGGCGGGCTCGTCCAGGTCGGCGGCCAGCCGGGAAGCAGCGCCCATGGCCCTCACGTTCGCCGCCACGAGCGCCGCGTTCGGGCGGGTGCGTTCGCCGAGGGTCGCCAAGGCGAGGGCTCGCGCGTCCGCCGTGATGTGCTCGATCTGGGAGGAGGACGCGGACTCAGTGCGCAGGAGCACCGCGTCGATCGGCGCGATCTCTCCCGTGAGCCCCGGGAGGGCGTGGCTGATCTCAGCGTCGAAGCGCACGACGGCGGCCGTCGCCTCCTCGACGTCGGTCGCCAGATCGGAGGGCAGGTTGAGCCCGAGGCGGGCGATGCGGGCCGGGAGCGCGGCTCGATACGGGCCCGACGCGCGCACGCGAGCGCGGCGGGTGAGGGCGCCGGCGTCGTCGGGGTCCGTGGTCCAGGGGCGCTCTTCCCAGCCGACGGCCGTGCTGATGGACTGATCCATGCCCATGCAGGCACGTTACGTAACGATATGAGCCTGACGTTACATAAAAGACTCGGGTAGGCACGGTTTGAGCGAGACCGGGCCCCACGCCCTCACTCCACCGGACACAGCCGGTCCGTGGGCAGGGCCAGGGTGACGCTCGCTGCGGGGTCGATCCTCTTGGCGACCTCCCCAGCGGCGCCGTCCACGGTTGGCGCGACGGTCACGTGCGTGCGCGTGACCTCTTGGATGCGCACCCTCAAGGGCTCGCCGATGCCGTCGGTCGGGTCGAGCAGCCAGTCCTCGGCGAGCGCGCGCAAGCCGACTGCGTCGAGGACGGCCTCGGCTTCGTCCAGTTCCATGGGCTCGCCGCGGCGTCTATGCAAGAGGTCGTGTGGCACGAAGAGGTCGTCGACCACCTCGATGTAGCCGACGTGCTCACCGTCGTCGGAGCGCAGGTGGTCGAAGATCGTGGACATGGCATCAGGATAGTGAAGCGAAAGAGAGTCGCACGACTCCGCTCACGCCCCTGGATACCGCGTCTGCCACTCCTCCGGTCGGCCCCGACGGAGATCCGATGGCCACCACCCAGCTGTCCATCCCGATATGGGGCAACTGGTGCGGGCCGGGCCACAGCGCACACATTCCATCCTCTTACCCCACGGACAATGGACGCCATGATGAGACAGCAGGTGGCCGTCGTCGTCGGCACGTCATTCTTCACCGTCGCCACCGGAGTCCTGGTTCTCCTGCTGATCACGGGCTCTCAGACGCCTCGGGAGACGATGGCCTTCTTCGCCCTGATCATCGGTTGCTACGCACTGTCCGCGCTCTGCTTCGCTGCGGCGAAACGCGTTCTGCTGGCACTGCTGTCCGGCGCGCTGGCTGTCGGCAGCTTCCCTCTCGCCCTGTTCTTCGGGTACGTCGTGGAGATGCTCCAGAGCCAGCAGTGACACCGCCCGGGGCGCGCGTCACCCGGGGCGCTCCGCGCAGATCTGATGCAACGCGGTGTCACCGCAGCCGCCCCGAATCGCCTGTGGGTCGCTGACATCACGTACTGCCGCACCATGACCGCGTGGGTGTACGCCGTGTTCATCATCGATGCGATCTCCCGCCGAGTCCTCGGACGGCAGTTGTCGACTTCATGGCGCACGGACCCGGACCGGCGGCCTTCGAAATGGCGTTGCGGACACATCAGCGCGCAGGACAAGACGTGGCCGGGCTGCGGCATCACAGCGATAAAGGCGGTCCAGTACGTCACTGTGCGATACACCCAGCGATTGGCCGAGGCCGGCACAGTCACCTCGGCTGGTCGAGTACAAGTACATCTACCATCGTGAGAACCCCGTGCCGAAGGCCACCGGCACGGCACTGACGAGCCTCTAACAAACCCGGGGCGATTCAGTTGTTGCCCTCAGCCAGCCTCGTCCAGCCGATGCCCTTGTGCTGAGCATCATGCAGCCAGACGGCGCCCACGAGCGTCGAGTTTCACCCATGCCTGGGCCGCTGATGCGGGCAGATGCCACGCGGGGTTCCTGGACGGCTCCACGGCCACCCACCATCCCGCAGCAACAGACCCCCACACCGTACCCGATCGCGTGGCCCCATGGAGAAGGCGCAACAGCGCCCGGGTCTCGGATCCCCCGCGCTCCGGAACCGCGTGTTCAACGAAGGCCACGGTCAGTCCGCGGTCACGGGCATCCGCCGACATCCCGCTCCACGCCTGCATGTGACTGAAGAGCGGCAACTGACGACGCACACGTCGGCGAGCGACCCCCGCCACCGTGCTGGCCAGAAGGAAGGCGAAGAAAGCTGCTGCCTGCACCAAGAACTCCCGAGTTGCGGGGTGAAAGGGAATGGCCTCTACCATGGACCACGCCTGCCGGCTCGTCCAGTACATCAACGGGGCGGAAACAATCCACGCAGTACAGGCCACCCAGTGCCTCGCGGGCAGGTAGGACCATGCGCCCAACCCTGTCAACAGCAGAACGAGGACCGCACTGTTCCCGAGTGACCCGCTCTCGGTCCCGGCGCCGCCCGGCCCCCATATGGCCAGTCCGATCAGCAACGCTACGCTCAGCGCCAGAAATACCCAGTGCAAGGGCGACCACCGACGCATCCAGGACCGCTGGTCCGCCTCAGTCCACCGGCACGGTTCTACCTGGACCACGCGCCCGGCACGGTCGAACTCGAGGCCGGGTGCCGCGTCGGAACGGAAGAGCTCCTCAGCGGACATGGCGCCCCTCCGCCGCTGTTTCGCGGAAGCTTCTCACCGGGTCCTGCATGACTGGTCCCTCTCTTTCCTCTCCAACCGGCACATCAACCGCATCCGCTTGCAGTGGATCACACCGCCCAGACACGTTTAGAGGGATCGACGGCCAACTCCCCTTCCGGTGCTCCCCGACAAATCGGCGAGAAGCTACTTCTTGGCCTTCACTCGAAGGCGGTTCGATGTCGAAACCGGGCCCGCAGAGCATCGAGGTTACCAATCAATCTACCCTGCCACTCGGCTGTCCAGCTCGAGGGTCGCGAGGCCGAACCGGCGGGCCAGTTCCGGCCACTGCAGGGCAGCCACACCGGAAACCATCATCGCGCCTTGGATTCACCTTCACGCGGCGAGGCGTGGAAGCGATGAGGGCGCGCCCGCGTCTCTGCCAACCGGTGCACCTCGGCAGGAACCAGGGCCCTCAGCCGGGAGCGCAGACGGGATGCCCGCGGCTAATCCACGAAGTCGCGTCCGCGGCATTCGCCCAGGCGGTTCGATGGGCCCATGTGCGGCCTGTTCCCGATATGCTCAGCGGCCACGGTCATGAAGCCCACGCGGGAAGAGTGCCGATATCGGGCCCGTTCACGCATATCTCGATGCTCGGAAGACTGGGTGCACCACTACCCCGACGCCCGGAACCAGGACGACGACGAGACCGAGTGGGTGCTGCCGGTGCGGTGGATCGACACCCGGCCCGAAAGCGAGGCGTACTGGGAGAAGGGCATGTTCGGCAACCAGAACAGCGCGTGCAAACTGCGTCAGGAGTTCACGCTGGCGCGACTGGCGGAGCACTTCGACACGGAAAGTGACAGATCAGACTGACACATCGACATCGCCAGTGTCACTTTCTACCTCAATGGACATGACGCCGGCACCGTCAGGAAGCAGCCGTCACCCCTCAGTCAACTGATAGCGCGTGTCCCGACGCCCTCGACCGCCGAGCATCACCACATGGCCTTCCTCGATCGGCAACTGCAGGGCGTAGCGCACCTGCCGCTCGGACAGTCCGGTCTCGTTCGCGAGTCGCTGGAGGGATGCCGCTCCCGCACGGCCCAGAGCGCTCAGCACAACGGCCTCATGCCGTGTGGGCGCAGAACTGCGCGGCACGGACGCGGGAGCCTTCTCGGTCTTGACACTCTCCGTCACATCATGGGGAGGCTCCGGACGATGACCCGCCTCGTCACCCCGCCGCCGCCACAGCAACGCCGTGAATTGAACTCCGCTGTCGATGAGCTGAGGCCGGCCCAGCCCCCGCGCTTCGGCAGCCTGGAACACCTCCCGGATTCCGCCGCCCTCCCCCTCGATGACAGAAGCACCGTCCGACGTCATCAGTTTCTTGGCGATCTGATACAGCCTCTGATTGACAGCCGCCTGAGCGTGATCGTCACTTTCCAACTGGGCCAGCGAGACGCCACGTAATCCGCCAGGACTCTGGATCAGCAGCTTCCGCTCGTCCAAGCGCACCTGGATGGACTTGCCCGCACCGAGAGTGTCCGGCCCCAGATCACGATGCACGAGAGCGTTGGCGAGCAGCTCCCGAATCGCGGTGAGGGGCAACTCGGCCTGGCGTTCCATGTGACCGTCGGACCGGTAGACCTGTTCCGTTCCCAGGTTCCGGCGCACCCAGCCCATCAGGTCCTCGAGCATCACGGGCACCGGGCCGGTGAAGTCCTCGAGGTTGCGGTTGCGAGGCTGCCCTTCGCCGTCACGGACCTGGACGGCCGCCGTCACGGTGAGGGCGGGGAACTGACCCTGCGGGTAATCGCCCAGGGCATAGAGGCCTGCCAGCGTCGGCTCACCAGAGGCGGTGAGGACGCTCGTGCGTCGGAGGATCTCAGCAGCGGGCCGGTCACGCAGACGCCGATCACGTTCCTGCACGGCATGGACGTACCCGTGCACGAGGTCGGGGACAAGGTCGTCCACGCTCGTTCCCACGGCAGGTTTGAGGTCGTAGTCGACGCGCTCGTCCGCGTGGAGGCGCGCGACATCGAGCATGCGCAGCTCATGGGGATGCATGACGTAGTCACCATCGGACTGACGGAGGTAAGCCTGCCCCCGCCAGGTGGCGGGCTTGTCGGCCAGCCGCAAGGGTGCCACATGGACGACGAGGACCTGCTTCCCCTCTACCGTGAACTCCTGAGGGACGAGCTGAGGACTCGGGGTCAGCGCCTCGCGAGTCTGAGTGACGATGCCGGCCTCCACTGCGGCGACGTCGGACAGGCCGGTGACCTCGAAGGCTCCGTCGGCTTCGTCCACACCGAGGATGATCGTGCCGCCGTTGGGCATGTTGGCGAAAGCGCAGATGGTGTCAGGCATTGAGGGGACACCGCCGGCGGCACGCTTGACCTCGACGGACGTCGTGTCGCCGCGACGGACCCGCAGGGCGGCGAGCGTGTCGATCAGATCGTCAATGGACCAGTGCATAGTGCCAAAGTGTAAGTGTGACGCTGTCAGTTTGAAAGTGACACCGTGACACGAGCGGAACCGTCACCCGCAGGCCGACGAGTCCGACATTCCTCACCCCCGCCCGCGATGCTCCGAAGCGAGCATGGCGTAGGTGACGCCGTCGATCCACCCGCGGGTGAGGTGCAGCGACTCCTCCCGGAACGTGGCCTCGTGACGCAGCCCCACCTTCTCCATCACCCGCCGGCTGGCCGCGTTGTCCGCGAACGCATTCGCCTCCACGCGGCGCACCCCCAGCCCGGTGAAGGCGATCTCCAGTAGGGCGCCGGCGAGCTCGGTGCCGTAGCCCTGCCCCGCGCGGTCCGGATCGATGGTCCAGCCGATCGCCGCCAGCTCGAACGAGGGCGTGGACATGCGTTCACGATAGTGGGCGGCCCCTGACCTCGCCGCGCGGCGGCCTCACCCGACCCCGCCGTTCGCGCTGCGCGTCAGCCTGCGGGCAAGCCGCGACACGGCGTCGACCACCTCCTGATCCCCCACCACGGTGAAGTCGTGCTCCAGCATGGCGAGCCAGCGGGCGGCGCCGTCGGGGTCGTCCGCCCCGGTCCGGAACTCCGTCTTTCCGTCCTCGAGGGGGCGGAGATGCCCGGCCAGGCGCGGCAGGTGGGCGGCCACCTCCTCGAACGGGGCGTGGATCCGAACGGTGACCTCGTGCCGCCACGCCGACGGCGGGGCGGGCTCGTCGAGCCGGGCGAGGACCTCCTCTGCCCCGGGCCGCGGGACGAACCGCCACGTCCCCACCGCCGGCTCACGCAGCCGATCCAGCCGGAACGTGCGCCAGTCCTCCCGGTCCAGGTCGAACGCCACCAGCACCCACCGGCCGTGCACGGGGACCAGCCAGTGCGGCTCCACCCGCCGCTGCGTCGAAGCCCCGCGCCGGTCCGTGTAGACGAAGGTGAGGCGGAGGCTTCTGCGGATGGCGTCCGCGCAGGTCAGCAGGTCCGCCGGATCCAGGGACTCGGCCGCATCGGGACCGGGCGGGGTGCCCGCCTCGAAGGCCGCTCGCAGGCCCCGCAGTCGCTCCCGGATGCGGGCGGGAGTGACGGCGTCGATGGTGCCCAACGCCCTCAACGCGGCCTCGGCGTGGGGACTGCCGCCGTCGCCGGCCACGCGGGTCAGCGCAAGCGTGACCGCCACAGCCTGCTCCTCGTCCAGGGTGAGCGGGGGCAGCGCCCCGCCGCGGCCCAGGCTGTACCCGCCACCGGAGCCGGCGCCGGCGTCCACGGTGTACCCGAGCTGCCGGAGGCGGCCGACGTCGCGGCGAAGCGTCCGGGCGGTCACGCCGAGTTCGGCGGCGAGGTCCTCGCCGCGCCAGAAGGGGCGGGCCTGCAGGAGGCTGAGCAGGGAGAGTGCTCGGGTGGTCGGATCGGTCACGGGACCATCCTCACTCAACATCGCGGACAGGATCTGCCCTCGGAACCCGGGACGCTGGAGGCATCGCCCGGGCCCGCCGGGTGCCGACCTTCCCAGGAGGTATCACCATGGGTTTCCTGACCCCGAACGCCGCCGGAGAGCATGCCGTGCTGCGCACCTTCGCCCTGCAGCAGCTCGCCCAGATGCGGACCACCGTCGCCGGTCTCACCGACGAGCAGGCTCACGCCGCCCCCACCGTCTCGGAGCTGAACCTCTCCGGCCTGTTGCTGCACACCGCCGCCGTGGGCGTCTACTGGTCCGCCAGCGCGGCGGCGGCACCCGGGCAGCCGGAACTTCCGGAGGAGATGCGTGAGGACATGTCCCTGGACGCGGCGATCGCGGACCGCCGGCCCCTGGCCGACGTCGTCGCCCACTTCGACCGGTGCGTGGCACTCACGGAGGCCAACATCGACGACGTCACGGACCTGGACGCGCTGGTCCCCGTGCCGCCGGCGCCCTGGCACCCCGAGAACCTCACGCACTGGGAGGCGCGCTGGTGCCTGGCGCACATCGCCGCGGAGGTCGCCCGCCACGCCGGTCACGCGGACATCATCCGGGAGACGCTGGACGGCAAGGGCGCGTTCGAGCTGAACGGAGACGCCGGCCACGACTGAGCAGACCGGGCACCGCCGACCAGCGTCGCGACGTCCAGCATCGCCGGGATCCCGAGGACCGCGGCCGGCAGGGCCGCGGCCGCCGAGGCGATCCCGGCGACGGCGGGAATGCTCAGATGCCCTCGAGAGCCGCGGGCTCCTCAGGAAGGATCTGGCCGCCGTCGACGACGATGCCCTGACCGGTGACATAGCGGGCACCGTCCGAGGCGAGGAACGCGACGGCGGCGCCGATGTCCTCGGGTTCGCCGAGGAAGCCGGCGGGCACGGACTTGGCCATGTCGTCCAGGTACTCCTGACCCATGGCCTCCAGCCCCGGGGTGACGATGTTGCCCGGCAGCACGGCGTTGACGGTGACGCCCTTGCGGGCGAGCTCGATCGCAGCCGAGCGCACGAAGCCCATCTGGGCGGCCTTGGTGGCGCCATAGTGGGACCAGGCCGGATAGCCGGTGTAGTTGCCGGTGATCGAGCTGGTGACCACGATCCGACCCCGCCCGGAGGCGATGAGCTCCGGCAGGGCGGCCTGCACAGCGTGGATGGTGCCCTTGACGTTGATGTCGAAGATGAGGTCGATGTCCTCGTCCGTCATCTCCTCGATCGAGGACTGCGGGTAGACGCCGGCATTGGAGGCGAGCACGTCCAGCCCGCCGAACTCCGCGACGACGTCGGCGACGACCTGCGCGCACGCCTCACGGTCGCGGACGTCCAGGACGTGGGCGGAGAACCCGGCCTCTCGGGCCTGGGCGCACTCCTGGTCGGTGAGTCCGGTGACGGCGACCTTCGCGCCGTGCTCCCTCAGCTGGCTGGCGATGCCGAAGCCGATGCCCAGCGTGCCTCCGGTGACGAGGGCGGTGCGGCCGGCGAGCAGTGCGGTGGCGGTCATGGCAGGGTCCTCCAGAACGTCGGTGCGGGTGGGGGCGGGGCGGCGGACGCTGACGGGGCGCCGGTGCTGCTCCGCCGCTGTCGAGCCTAAGCCGGGGTCCGCGCAATGCCCAGGCCGGTCCCGTCCTGTTCTCGAGAGGCCACCGCATGTTCCGCCGCCGTTCACACCAGGGCCCTACGGTGCCACGTGTTGCCCGCCCCGGGCTGCTCGAGACGCACGGATGAAAGGCCACGATGTCCTCTCCTTCCCCGACCCTCAGCCGCCGCCGCCTGCTCGGCCTCAGCGGAGCGAGCGCCGCCGTCCTCGCCCTCGGGGTCAACGCGCCGGACGTCGCCTCCGCGGACCCACTGCCGCATCGGGAGAACCTGTTCGGTCTCGGCGTCGCCAGCGGTTACCCACGGGAGGACGGTGCCGTGCTGTGGACCCGGTTGGCGCCGGAGCCGCTCGCGGAGGACGGGCACGGCGGCATGCCGCTGCGGTCCGCTCCGGTGAAGTGGGAGGTGTCCGAGACCCGGGATTTCCGGCGGATCGTCAAGCGCGGCACGGCCCTGGCGCAGCCGGAGTTGGCCCACTCCGTGCACCCGCGGGTCGAGGGGCTGAAGGCCGCAACGGACTACTTCTACCGCTTCTCGGTGGGGCCGCAGAAGAGCCCGGTGGGACGCTTCCGCACCCTTCCGGCTGCCGGGGCAGCGACCGAGCGCTTCACCGTCGGGATGATCTCCTGCCAGGCCTGGTACCACGGCCACTTCGCCGCGCACCGCCACCTGGCGCAGGAAGAGGACCTGGACCTCACCGTCTTCCTCGGCGACTACATCTACGAGTACGGCATCACCGCCGCGAACCTGTGGCGTCAGGGAGCCGAGGTCACCCCCGCGCACGCCGTGGAGATCGAGACCCTCGAGCAGTACCGGCTGCGGTATGCCCTGACGAAGTCGGACCCGCATCTGCAGGCGCTGCACGCCCGCGCAGCCGCCGTGGCCATCTGGGATGACCACGAGGTGCAGAACGACTACGTGGCGTCGGAGTCGTCCACCGGCATCCCCGCCGAGCTGTTCGCACACCGCATCGCCGTCGCCTACCGGGCCTTCTACGAGAACCTGCCCGTGGACATCGACGCCCTGCCGCAGGGGCCGGAGTCGGACATCCTGGCCGGGCTCGAGGTCGGTTCTCTGGCTCGGATCACGCTCATGGACACCCGCCAGTTCCGGGACGCCCCGCCGGTGGATGAGGCGGACCGGGTGCGGGAGGACCGCACCATGCTGGGCGCGGCCCAGGAGCGGTGGGTCACCGAGCGGCTGCGCACATCCCAGAGCCGGTGGAACGTGCTGGCCGGCGGGGTCGTGCTCGCGCCGATCACCGACGACCGCACTGACCAGTGGGACGGGTACCCGGCCGCCCGGCGTCGTCTGCTGGCGGAGATGAGGCGTGCAGGAAACGCCGTGATGCTCACCGGGGACATCCACAAGCACGTGGCCGCGGAGCTGCGCGGCGAGGCGGCGGGTCTGCCGGCCGGGCCGGCCGGGCCGGCCGGGCCGGCCGGCGTCGAGCTGGTGACGACGTCCGCGGCCTCCGACGGCGACGGCGCGAAGACGGACAAGTACACACCGGACTGGGTGCAGCACGACTACGTGCGCCACTACGACGGGCGGCGCGGCTACCTGCACCTGAGGTTCACACCGGAGCAGCTGACGTCCTCGTTCTGGATCGTGCCGTGGGTGGAGTCGGACGACACCGCGCCCAAGGAGCTCAGCGCCCGCTTCATCACCCCCGCCGGCACCAGCCGCCTGATCGAGGACTGAGGAGAGCACCGATGAGCAAGAAGCCGCAGACCGTCACGGACGTGGCCACCACCGGCGCCGTCTCCCGCGTCGAGCTGACCTGGACGCCCCTGCCGTGGGAGCCGCTGATCGACCACTACCGCGTGTACGCCCTGCCGACCACCGGCAGGCACGCAAAGCCCGACGAGACGCACCTGGTCGGCAAGACCGTGTATCCGCGCTTCGTGCACCACGGCCTCGACCCCGCCGGGGAGGCCTTCCGGTACGTCATCGTCGCGGTGTCCGACGCCGGCCGGCGCGGCCGTCCGTCGTCTGCGGTGGTGGGCGAGTCCCAGGCCTCCGTGACCGCGACCGGCCGTGAGCTGGCGCGGATCGGCGAGTTCGACGGGAAGTCGCTCGAGCTGCGCTTCTCCCCCGCCGAGTACGGGCAGATCCCGAAGGCCTACCCGACGGCCGTGATCGACTACGTCCAGGGCGTGGACACCCCCGCCGAGGCGTGGCCGTACCTGCTGCCGGGTCCGGGCGACGCCTGGGCCGGCCGGAAGACCTACCGCACCCGGTGGACGGTGCCCCTCGACGCCGCCCCGCGGCGTGACGTCGACCTGGCCCTGTGGTTCGTGGACACCACGCGACTGGGCGGACGTCTCGACGTGGCGGTGAACGGGCACGACGTGCGGTCCGTGGAGCTGGCGAAGGGTGCGACGCGCGGCTCCCGCGAGGGCGACGCGACGCTGCCCGGATCCACGCTGGTGCGCTCGCGTCACGAGTTCGCACTGCCGGCCGGGGCCCTGACCGCCGGCGAGAACGTTGTGGAGTTCACCCTCGCCGAGGGCGGCTGGGTGGCCTGGGACGCGCTGGGCCTGTACGAGCGGAGGTCCTGAGGCGGCCGGGGAGACGTGCTTGGCCGTGCGGGGCGGTGGCGCCGGCAGGAATTCGTTACTCACGGCGTCTGGGCGAAAGGCCATGACTTTCGTGTGCCGATCCGCGCCGCCCTGTCATCCATGAGGATGAGAGCTCCACGCGCTAAACGGAACCAGTCCCACTGTGCAACTCCTCCACACTTCGTGGTGGCCCATGAGTGATGAGCCGCTGGAATGTGGCCGGATCAAAGAGCTCATCGAGTGCCAGGTGGGCCGCGCCGATGACTCCGCCCTCGCCGGTGCTGTTCAGATGAGCCGGGCGGATGACCAGATCCCGCGTGGCCAGGGGTAGGGAACGCTGATAGACAGTCTCACGGATACTCGCCAACAACTGCCCGCCACTTGAAACGACGCCTCCGCCCATCAGAATGATCGACGGGTTGAAGAAGTTGACGAGTGTCGAGAGGACAGAACCGATGGTCTTGCCGCTGCGTGTGAGGGCTTCCACCGAGAAGTGATCACCACTGCGAGCGGCGACGGTGACATCGCGGGCTGTGACGTTCCCCGTCTCGGCGAATCGTCTCTGGAGGATAGGGCTGCGACCGTTCTGTGCGGCGCGCACCCCCTGGAGAGCCAGTGCGCCGCCGCCGGCAATGGCCTCGAGGCAGCCATACTTGCCGCAACGACACGCCACGTTTTCGGCCTCCGCCACGGCTACGTGGCCGATGTCTCCGGCGCTGCCTTGCGCACCGCGGTGTAGCCGTCCGGTCGAAACGAGCCCCGCACCGATGCCGGTGCCGACCTTGACGTAGATGAAGTCCTGCCCCCTGAGTTCCCGCTTGGATCTGAGCTCACCGAGGGCCAGCACGTTGACATCATTGTCAACCCATACGGGTGCCTGGAACGCGGCCGTGAGTCGCTCTCGAACGGGGTAGTTGTTCCATCCGGGCATGATCGGCGGTTCAATCGGGCACCCCGTGGCGTATTCGACGGGGCCAGGTAGCCCTACCCCGACGCCCCAGACATCCCTTTGCGAAAGACGTGCCTCAGCCAGCATGTCCTTGAGCACCGTCTCCACCCGGGACAGCACAGGCTCGGGTCCCGATGCGATCTCACAAACTGCATTGCGCAGGGCCAGCACGCTGCCATCCAGGTCCGTGACGCCGACCGTGAACGAGGTGGCTCCGAGCTCCAAGCCGAGGATGAGCCCGGCTGACGCGTTCAAGCGCAACAGCCTGGGATTACGTCCACCGGTCGACTCCCCGTACTCGCCCTCCATCACCAGACCTGCTTCCTGCAGGGCGGTGAGGCGCTGGGTGAGAGCGGTGCGGCCCAACCCCGTCTTGGTTGCCAGGTCTGGCCGGCTCTGGGGCCCGTCTCGACGGATGAATTCCAAGGTGAGGGCAGCGCTTCGGGCAAGGTTGGCGTCCGTGCCGGACAACAGAGCGCGACTGGGCATGCTTCTACCCAACACCCAATTGGGCCGAACGGCAGGTAGACACCCTTGACTTCTGTCTATGAGCGGCAATAGTCTGCACGCGAAGAAAACATCACGTGAGTGCGGTCACACCTCAAGGAGCAGACAGTGAAGTTGGCATACCACTCGATCACGTGGGGCGGAGTCATCGGCGACCCCACCGGCGTCACGAGCATCAAGGACCTCTACTACCGCTCAGCGGGGACGGCGACCGACTCGTTCGCCCCCATCCAGCAGGCCGGATACTCCGGGGTGGAGATGTTCGAGGGCAACCTCCACGACTTCTCCTCCAACTTGGGAGAGCTCCAGTCCAGGCTCTCCGACCACGAACTCGACTTGGTCAGCGTTTACACCGGAGGAAGCTTCATCTACGCGGACGCGCTTGAGGATGAGCTGCACAAGGTCCGCTCGACGGCCGAACTCGCCGCGGCGGCCGGGGCCGGTCACCTTGTCCTGGGTGGTGGCGCTATTCGGGCCAAGGGCATCCGCGACGATGACTACAAGCGGCTTGGTGGTGCGTTGGACACCGTGGCAGAGATCGCCGCCAGCAACGGCCTGCGCGCATGTTTCCACCCGCATTTGGGCACGATCGTGCAGTCCCCCGAACAGTTGCAGACCGTTTTCGCGGAGACAGGCATCGGCTTCTGCCCCGACACCGCCCACCTGGCCGCCGGCGGTGGGGACCCGGCCGAAGCCGTGCGCAAGTACTCCGACCGCCTCACGCTGGTGCATTTGAAGGACTACGACTCCACCAGCGGTCGCTTCCTTCCACTGGGTGATGGGGAGTTGAACTTCAGGGACATTCTCGATGCAGTCCAGGAGGCGCACTACGACGACTGGCTGGTCGTGGAGCTGGACTACTACGATGGCGATCCGACCGAAGCTGCTCAGCGAAGCCGCCAGTACCTGAGAGGGCTCGGACTGTGAGCCACCGAGCCCGTCTGGCGGCGGCAGCCAGCTTGGTGACCTTGACGATCTCCCTGACGGCATGTGCCCCCGCCACCGAGAACAGCGCATGCCTGCTCCCCGACCATGCCCCGGCCCAGGAAGCCCTCGCGGACCTGGAGGGTGAAGTCCTCAGCAAGGGACCCCAGGGGGAAGATCCGGTCTCCGCCGACACCTTGGAGTTGACTGACGACGAGGTCAACCAGGTCAAGGCGAAGAAAGCCACCGCGGCCATCGTCATGCACTACACCGGCGACGACTGGACGGCCGCACAGCTCAACGGGCTGAAAACACGGTTCTCCGAACTCGGCATCGAGGTCATCGGAGTCACCGACGCCGGCCAGGATCCGAGCAAGCAGGTCTCGGACATCGAGAACATGATCGCCCGCAAGCCCGACATCATGATCTCGATCCCCACAGATGCCGTGGCAACGGCCGGTGCTTATCGCCGGGCTGCCGAAGCCGGGATCGACCTGGTGTTCATGGACAACATTCCGGCGGGCTTCGAAGCAGGCGAGGACTACATCTCCGCAGTTTCCGCCGACAACTACGGCAACGGCGTCGTCGCCGCACATCTGATGGCCCAGGCACTGCAGGGTCAGGGGAACATCGGGGTAATCAAGTACGGGGTCGACTTCTTCGTGACGAATCAGCGTTACGAGGGGTTCACCGAAACCATCCGAAACGAATACCCGGGGATCAAGATCATCGACGAGCGAGGCATCTCCGGTTCGGACCTTGCCGGAGAGGCACAGAACGCCGCCAATGCGATGCTCCTGCGACACCAGGATGACATCGACGGTCTCTGGGGTGTCTGGGACGTGCCCACCGAGGGGATCATGGCCGCCGTGCGTACCGCCGAACGCGGTGACGTCAAGATCACCACTGAGGATCTCGGCTTAAACGTGGCGATCTCCATGGCCCAGAACAGCGGCGTGGCCGGGCTGGGCGCTCAACGCCCCTACGACCAAGGTGTGGCCGAGGCGACCTTGGCTGCCTACGGACTGCTGGAGAAAGACGCACCACCCTACGTAGCCCTCGCCGCCCTGCCGGTGCACCACGGCAATCTGCTGGATGCCTGGCAGGACATCTACCACCAGGAGGTTCCTGAGGCCATCCAGGAGTCCTTCCTCGAATGCACCCCGCCCACGAGCTGACATCTGAGTCAATCCAAGAAACGGAGCAACAACAATGCAAGAGCTGAAGATCGCCATCATCGGAGCCGGATTCATGGCCAAGGCGCACTCCATGGCCTACGCGACCATGCCGATGTTCTTCTGGCCAGCCCCGGCCCGACCGGTGCGGGAATTGCTGATCGATGTGAACGAGGACTCCGCTGCAGACGCTGCGGCCCGCTATGGGTGGAACCGTTCGGGCACGGACTGGCGCGAGGCCGTCGAGGACCCGAACATCGACGTGATCGACATCGCCACTCCGAACCATCTGCACGCAAAGATTGCCATCGCCGCTCTTCAGGCCGGTAAGCACGTGATTTCCGAGAAGCCTCTGGCACGCGGTGCCGAAGAAGCCAAGGCTGTGTACGAGGCGGCACAGGCCTCGGACCGGACCACTATGGTCGCTTTCAACTACCGCCGCACCCCTGCCATCACCTACGCCAAGAAGCTCATCGACGAAGGGCGCATCGGTAAGATCCTCAATTTCCGCGGCACTTACCTTCAGGACTGGTCGGCCAGCCCGGATTCCCCTCTGTCCTGGCGTTTCCGCAAGGACGTGGCCGGTAGCGGCGCCCTGGGTGACATCGGCACCCATGTCGTGGACATCGCACGGTACCTGGTGGGCGAGGTCAGCGCGGTCAGCGCCCAGGCCCGCACCTGGATCACGGAGCGGCCGGTGCCCAGCGGCACCGTCGACAAGCTCGGTGCCGGCGGTGACGCCAACGCCCCGAAGGACACCGTCGACGTCGACGACGAGGTCATGACCATGCTCCGCTTCGATAACGACGCCATTGGCAGCATCGAAGCCACCCGCAACGGCTGGGGCCGGAACAACTTCCTGACCTTCGAGATTCACGGCACCGAAGGCTCCATCACCTTCGACTACGAGAAGCGAGACCAGCTGCAGGTGGTCTTCGCCTCCGATGATCCTGCCGAGCGAGGCTTCCGCACGATCTACACCGGCCCCGCCCACCCCCACGGCGATGCACTGTGGCCGATCCCCGCCCTGGGCATCGGATACGGCGAAACCAAGATCATCGAGACCCACGATCTCTTCCACGCCATCGTCAACGGCACCCCAGCCAGCCCCAACTTCGCCGATGGCTACCAGATCGAGAAGATCGCCGACGCAATCCTGGAGTCCTCCAACAGCGGACAGTGGGTGACCGTGGACGGGCTGAAGTAATCATGTCGAGCACAGCCGTGGCCCCTTCTTCACCTGCGACGAGGACCGTCGCCGTGTCAATGCAGGGCATCGAAAAGGCCTTCGACGCGAACCGGGTGTTGAAGGGAGTGGACTTTGAAGTGCTGGCCGGTGAGGTCCACACCCTCGCTGGGGAGAACGGCGCCGGCAAGTCCACGCTCATGAAGATCCTGCAAGGCGTATATAGCGCAGATGCAGGGGAGATCAGTGTGGACGGGCGTCCGGTGACCATCGATTCCCCGATCGCTGCCCGCGAGGCGGGGGTGGGCATGGTCTTCCAGGAGTTCAGCCTGGTCCCCACCTTGAGCGTTGCCCAAAACGTCTTCCTCAACCGTGAACCCCGAACCTCCCTGGGGCTGATCGATGAGGAGGCCATGGAGCGTGAGACGGAGAAGATCTTCGAGACCTTCCAGTTGCCGATCGACCCCAGAGCCTCCCTCGACCGGCTGAGCACGGCGTACTGGCAGCTGACCGAGATCGCTAAGGCCATCTCTCAGGATGCCCGGGTGCTCATTCTCGATGAGCCGACCGCGAGCTTGTCGAAGAAGGAATCCGAGATTCTGTTCGCGCTGATCAAGAGATTGACATCCCAGGGGATGGGCATCGTCTACATCTCTCACCGGATGGAGGAGATCTACCGGATCACCGACCGGATCACCGTCATGCGCGACGGTGCCGTGGCGCTGACGGACTACGCCGAGAACATCTCCCCGGAAGATCTCGTCGAGGCCATCATCGGTCGTCGGTTGGAGAATGCGCTGACCTACGAGGCCCATGACGTGGACCGATCGGGGACTCCACGGCTGGAGGTGAAGGGGCTGTCCACGGATCGCGGTTTGGAGGACATCTCCTTCACCGTCCACCCCGGCGAAGTCATCGGACTAGCCGGCCTGATGGGCTCAGGCCGCACGGAGATTGCGCACGCTCTTTTCGGCATCGACAAGCATCGCAGCGGAGAGATCCTCATCGACGGCGAGCCGGTCTCCATCACGACGCCGATCTCGGCAATCGAAGCCGGATTCGCTCTCGTGCCTGAGGACCGCCGTGAACAGGGCCTGGTGCTCTCGCACAGCGTCCGCGACAACCTCCTTCTGCCGCTGTTGGATCGATTCCGCCGAGGCCCGCTCATAGACGAGCGGCGCTCACGACGGTTCGGTTCCGAGGTGCTGAAGAAGTTCGAAGTGAAAGGTGCGAGTCCCGACCTCGAGATTCGGCTGCTCTCCGGGGGCAACCAACAGAAGGTCGTCCTCGGCCGTTGGGTCTCGACCGACCCCAAGATCCTCATCCTGGACGAGCCGACGGCCGGCATCGACATCGGTACGAAGGGCGAGGTCATCGCGCTGATTCGAGAACTATCCCGAACCGGCACATCGGTGATCCTGATCTCCTCGGAACTCACCGAGCTGTTAGCCGTCAGCGACCGCATCCTGGTCCTCCGCAAGGGCCACCTCCAATCCACCCTGGACCGCTCCGAGATCGAAGACGAAGAGTCGCTCCAATTGACCATTCAGGGAGTCTGACCATGTCCACCTCCGCCCCCACTTCAGCCCCCGCACACGCGAGCGCTCCAGCCCGCAAGCGCTCGGTGGATTGGCGCGATTACATCATCTACATCGGCCTGGTCCTGGTGTACGGAATCTGCGTCCTCTTCTTGCACGACTCTGGCTTCGCCACCGTGGAGAACCTGCTGAACATCTTCCGTCAGACAGCCATGATCGCCTTCATGGCTGTGGCGGTCACATTCGTGATCGCCGCCGCGGAGATCGACCTGTCCGTCGGCGCCGTCGCAGGACTGGCAAGTGTCACGGCAGCCATGGGTGTAGCCGCTGGCGGCCCGATCGTCGGCGCCCTGGCAGGGATCGGCACCGGCGTGCTCGTCGGATTGATCAATGGCAGCCTGGTTGCCTTTGCCCGGATTCCCTCGTTCCTTGTCACCCTAGGCATGATGGGTATCGCTGCGGGCGCGGCCATGTGGATCACCGGCTCCGCCCCTCAGCCGATCCTCTCCTCCGGGTTCAACGCCTTCTTCGGCGGTGGGTCCATCGGCCCGATCCCGTCCCTGCTCATCTGGGTCGTCATCGCCACCGTCCTCGGGGCAACCGTCATGCACCGCACCGCCTACGGTCGTCGGGTGCTGGCCACCGGCGGTAACGAGCTGGCCGCGATCTACAGCGGTGTGCGCACGCGTCGAATCATCTTCAGTGTCCTCATGGCCTCGGCCGTGGCCGCCTCGATCGCGGGCATGCTCTACGCCGGACGCCTGGAATCCGGCCGCTACCAGTGGGGCACCGGCGACGAACTGTCGGTCATCGCAGCGGTCATCCTCGGCGGGACCAGCCTGTTCGGCGGCCGTGGAGCTGTCGTCGGATCCGTGATCGGGGCGCTGTTGATCGGTGTGATTAACAACGGTCTGGTGCTGGCGGGTCTGGACACCAGTCAACAGAACATCGTCCGCGGCGTGATCATCATCCTCGCCGTGGCCCTGGGTCGAAAGAAGTAACAGATGCGTGCAGGAATCATCGGCGGGGGCATGATCGCCCGCGTCCACGCCCACGCCGTCCGCGCCGCTGGGCACGAGGTGCTGGCCGCAGCCAGCCGCGACGTCGCTTCCGGACATCGCGCAGGGCTGCAGACGGGGGCCCGTGAGGTGCACTCCACTCCCCTGGAACTCATCGAAGATCCCCGCGTCGAGGTGGTGCACATCTGCTCCCCCAACGACACCCACCCCGATCTCGTGCGTGCCACCCTGGCTGCCGGCAAGCACGTGATCTGCGAGAAGCCGCTGGCCACGCGCCGGGACGACGCGCAGGCCATGGTCGATCAATGGCGAGCCACCGATCTTGTGGCCACGGTCCCCTTCGGCTACCGCTTCTACTCCTCCGTCCGTGAACTGCGGGCTCGCTTGGCCTCAGGCGCTGACGAACCACACCTGGTGCGGGGCAACTACCTGCAGGACTGGCTGTCCCGTCCCTGGGACACGAACTGGCGGGTGGACTCCGCTCAGGGCGGTCAGTCCCGAGCCTTCGCCGACATCGGAGTGCACCTGTGCGATCTCATGGAGTTCGTCACCGGCCAACGCATCACCTCGCTCACCGCCGACCTGTCCACCGTCTACGACACCCGTGGGACGAGCTCGGAGCCGGTGAGCACCGAGGACGCCGCTGTGTTCGTCTTCCGGCTCGACGGGGGCGCTGTGGGCAGCTCCGCGATCTCACAGGTGTCCCCGGGGCACAAGAACGACCTGCGCATCGCCGTGGACACCCCCAAGCACTCCTACGAGTTCCACCAGGAGGAGCCGAACACCCTGTGGATCGGCGGGCGGGACCAGACCCGGATCTGGCATCGAGCCGACGAAGATGCGTCACCTTTGTCCACGGCCTATGACCAGTCGCCCGGGGGACATCCCCAAGGGTGGCGCGACGCCTTCACCTCCTTCGTCGCCGACACCTACCGGGCCGCCCAAGGCGAGGAAGTGGATGGGCTGCCGACCTTCGACGACGGCCTGCGTGCAGCCGTTCTTACCGACGCGGTCCTCGCCTCCGCCGCCTCCGGCCGTTGGGTGGACGTCCACTGACCCACCCACTGCAGGGAACACCCCACCTACCAACCGACGCGCGTCTAGAGCGCGAAGAATTCGCTGGCGTACTCGAAACGGAGCCCATGATGACTCACGAGAACTCTCACCCCGTCACCCTGTTCACCGGCCAATGGGCTGACCTGCCCTTTGAGGAGGTGGCCCGGCTGGCCGCCGAGTGGGGCTATGACGGGCTGGAGATCGCCTGCTCGGGCGATCACCTCGATGTGTGGCGGGCGGCTGAGGACGATACCTATCTGGCCGGGCGCAAGGAAATCCTCGATCGGTATGGCCTGAAGGTCTGGGCGATCTCCAACCATCTCACGGGGCAGGCCGTCTGCGACGACCCCATCGACTTCCGCCATCAGGCCATCGTCGGCTCCCGCATCTGGGGCGACGGTGAGGCCGAAGGCGTCCGAACTCGTGCGGCCGAGGAGCTCAAGCTCACCGCGAAGGTGGCCCGCAGACTCGGAGTGGACACCGTGGTGGGCTTCACCGGCTCATCGATCTGGCAGTACGTGGCGATGTTCCCCCCGGTGCCGGCTTCGGTGATCGAAGCGGGCTATGAGGACTTCGCTGCCCGGTGGAACCCGATCCTCGATGTCTTCGACGGCGAGGGCGTGCGCTTCGCCCACGAGGTCCACCCCTCCGAGATCGCCTACGACTACTGGACCAGCGTCCGGGCCTTGGAGGCGATCGATCACCGGTCCGCTTTCGGCTTCAACTGGGACCCCAGCCACATGATGTGGCAGGGCATCGACACGGTCGGATTCATCGTCGAGTTCGCTGACCGGATCTATCACGTCGACTGCAAGGACACACGCCTGCGTCCGCCCGCCGGCCGGGCCGGGATCCTGGGCTCACATCTCCCCTGGGGGGATCCTCGACGCGGGTGGGACTTCGTCTCCACCGGACGAGGGGACGTGCCCTGGGAAGACGCCTTCCGGGCGTTGCGCGCCATCGGCTACACCGGGCCGATCTCCATCGAGTGGGAGGACGCCGGAATGGACCGCCTCCACGGCGCCGCCGAAGCCGTCCAGTACGTCCGATCCCTGCTCTGGAAGACCCCCGAAGCCTCATTCGACGCAGCTTTCAGCAACCAAGACTGACCCCACCCGACAACACTCACCACGCGACTCAGGAGGAACTGAAGCGCCTCCGGTTTCGTTCCGAGGTCAGAATGCAGCGGGCGCTACGTCTCGGTCGAGAGTGTAGGCCGCCGCGACCGTGACGTAGCGCAGTAGCCGAGCCCTTCGTGAAGGTGGGCGGTGTTCCAGGTCAAGTTCCATGAAGTGGTGTAGTGGCTGATTCCTTCGTTGGGGTTGTCAGGCGCTGAGCTCGAGGGCTGGGTCAGATTCGGTGTCCGCCTCGCTTCCCGTGTTGCTGACGGTGGTGAGCCGGCAGCGGGCCAGGACCTCCAGGCCGAGGTAGTAGCGACGGCCCTCGGCCCATTCGTCGGTCTGCTCGGCCAACACCGCGCCCACCTGGCGCACGATCGCCGCCCGGTTGGGGAAGATGCCCACCGCCTCGGTGCGGCGACGGATCTCGCGGTTGAGCCGTTCGGCCGGGTTGTTGGACCAGATCTGGGTCCAGACGTCCTTGGGGACCGTGGTGAACGCCAGGATGCCGGCTCGGACAGCATCGAGGTGCTCGGCCACCACCGGCAGCTTCTCGCTCACCTAGTCCAGCAGCCGGTCGAACTGGTGGTTCACCGCCGCAGCGTCGGGTTGGTCATAGACGCTGTGCAGCATGGCCTTCACGGCCGGCCACATACTCTTGGGCGTGGTGGCCATCAGGTTCTCTGCGTAGTGGGTGCGGCATCGTTGCCAGACGGCTCCGGGCAGGTTCGCGGCGATGGCGTCCTTGAGCCCGGTGTGGGCATCAGAGATGACCAGCCGGACCCCGGCCAAGCCGCGGGCGACCAGGTCGGCGAATAACTCGTTCCACGCCGCCCCGGTCTCGCTGGTGGCCACCCGCAGGCCCAACACCTCGCGGTGGCCGTCGCCGTTGACCTCGGTGGCGATGAGCACCACCGCGTTGACGACCCGTCCGCCCTCGCGGACTTTCATCGTCAGCGCGTCCGCGGCCACGAACGTGAACGGGCCCGCCTCGCTCAAGGGTCGGTGGCGGAAGTCCTCGACCTGCTCATTGAGGTCCGCGGCCATCCGGGACACCTGGGACTTCGACAGGGTGTGGATGCCCAAGGTCTTGACCAGCTTGTCCATCCGCCGGGTGGACACCCCGGCCAGGTAGCAGTTCGCGACGACAGTGATCAGCGCCGATTCCGCCCGCTTGCGGCGCTCCAGCAGCCACTGAAGGGAAGTACGTGCCGGACCGCAGCTTCGGGATGGCCACGTCCACGGTGCCGACCCGGGTGTCCAGGTCCCGGTGCCGGTACCCATTGCGCTGGGCCGTGCGGTCACAGGAGGGTTTGCCCCATTCGGCGCCGACCACCGCGTCGGCATCAGCGCAGAGCAGGGTGTTGATCATCGTCTGCAGCAGGGGGCCCATCATGTCCGGAGACGCTTCGGACAGGGCTTCGCCCAACAGGCCGGCGGGGTCGACAATATGAGGAGCGGTCATCATGATGACTCCATTCGAGGATTCTGTGGAAGGTTGACTCGAAGGATCACACGGTGGCCGCGTCCACGTCTGAGACGACGTGCCCGACCACCGGGCGCGACACCACTTCCGGGGACTCGACCGAGACCTGGCCCTTCACCTCGATGACCGGATCGAGCGTCGCCTCAACGAAGTCCGTTGCACGAAGCAGCGGAGACACCCCGGCGGTGCGCTCCTGCGCGAACCGTGTGCCGTCGCCTCAACGAAGTCCGCTTCACGAAGCAGCGGAGACCGTCTTCGACGAGCCGGACATGCCCGCGAACCGCGAGCCTCAACGAAGTCCGCTGCACAAAGCAGCGGAGACCGGCAAGACCTTCACCGACTCCCGAGGCGGCACCTGGGCCTCAACGAAGTCCGCTGCACGAAGCAGCGGAGACGGCGGACGCCCAGGCCATTCCATCTCCCAAACCTCCTTCGCCACAA
Organism: Micrococcus lylae; assembly: GCF_900163825.1. NCBI lineage: Bacteria > Bacillati > Actinomycetota > Actinomycetes > Micrococcales > Micrococcaceae > Micrococcus > Micrococcus lylae. The sequence continues at coordinate 24,012 of NZ_FUKP01000069.1, forward strand.
CGAAGTCCGCTGCACGAAGCAGCGGAGACCAAGGAGTCCGTGTTGCCCTTCGGGCGGGTGAAGCCTCAACGAAGTCCGCTGCACGAAGCAGCGGAGACCCGTGGCGGTGGCGGCGGCCTTCATGGACGACACGCCTCAACGAAGTCCGCTGCACGAAGCAGCGGAGACGTAGGGGTAGGCGTTGCGCTCGCTGGGCTCGTCGCCTCAACGAAGTCCGCTGCACGAAGCAGCGGAGACGGATGACCCGTCGCTTGGCCGTCACCTTCTTCGTGCCTCAACGAAGTCCGCTGCACGAGGCAGCGGAGACAGGATGGTCTGGCGATTTCCATTGACCGGTCCGTTGAGCCTCAACGAAGTCCGCTGCACGAAGCAGCGGAGACACACCCTGGTGCTGGCCCCGGACCCGCGTGGCTGGATGCCTCAACGAAGTCCGCTGCACGAAGCAGCGGAGACGGACGGACTCGGTGAAGCGCATGTGGTACCAGTCGCCTCAACGAAGTCCGCTGCACGAAGCAGCGGAGACATGGCCGTTGCATCGAGCGCTACACCGTGGGCCGGCCTCAACGAAGTCCGCTGCACGAAGCAGCGGAGACACCGGGGCGAAGTGCTCGGCGTACAGGTCTCGGGCGCCTCAACGAAGTCCGCTGCACGAAGCAGCGGAGACCTTCATGAAGGGCTATTTCGAGCACACTGGGACTGGCCTCAACGAAGTCCGCTGCACGAAGCAGCGGAGACCGGCGGAGAGGGCGGCGTCAATGTCTGCGGCCTGCTTGCCTCAACGAAGTCCGCTGCACGAAGCAGCGGAGACAGAAGTGGGACGAGGACTGGGCCGCCGGTGATGAGCCTCAACGAAGTCCGCTGCACGAAGCAGCGGAGACAGTGGGCAACATTACCGCCCTCTGACAAGGAGCTGAAGAGTCTCTCGCGAGAGGTCCCGGCTGCGCAGGCTCGAGTCGCGGCCAGGCACGCCGTGGGACGACCTCAACTAGCGTCTGACCAGGCATTTTCTGGATGCGATACCTCACCGGGTTTTCTACACCGATGGACCCCTCGCGGAGGGTACAGCACTCAGATAATGACGGGACCCATCTCCATGACATCGCGTGAGCGTCCGAGAAAGCTGAACTGTTCGTCGGACAACGCGGCGGTCAGACCCAGGTCGCAGATGAGGATGCTGTCTTCCTTCGTATCGAGGATGTCCGTCAGGGTAGCCGTCAACTGCACGAAACGCGACGGCAAGAGATCCACCACGAAGACGGAGTACTGTACTCGATCTCCGAACTCTTCCAGCGCACGGGCAACCCGCAATCGTCGACGATCCGAAGGAATGTCATACGCGATCAACTTGCGCCTCATTCGGTCCCGGGAACTCATCGCACCCTGATTCCCTTGTAGGTGGGTTGGGTGCCGTCGAGAACGCCCAGGAACATTCTCGCTTGCACTTCGATGGCTCTTCGCCACGTCATCCGGTACTGGAACACAGGGTGCATGAACTCAGTGACCAACCGCCGTTCCACTCCGGAGATCAGCTTGCGTCGGCCGTGCTGAGTGAATCGCGCGCCGCCGAGCACATGAGTAAAGGACCTCTCTCCGAACTCTCCGTTGTTGAACGCCGTCAGCACGGCGGCGTCAACGAGCGGGGCTCGAAACTCCTCCATGAGGTCCAGGGCCAAGGCAGGTTTGTTCCGTCCTGGGGAATGGAGCAACCCTGCATGCGGATCCAGCCCACAGGCCAGCACCGCACGGATGACTTCCCCCAGCAGCATGCCGTAGCCGTAGTTCAGGGCCACATTCAGTTCATCGACCGCACCACGACCCACCCGACCGGGAAAATTCGCTCCGATGGATGAATCGACCGCGTCAGACAGGAGCCTCGGAAATCTATCGAAGTAGGCGGCCGCTGCACGTCCTTCGATGCCGAACAGCTCCTGCTCAGTCGGTGCAGTAAGGGCCATTCGTGTCGCCGAACGCAGCTGGGCAACGACAGACGCATCGCCGCCGAAACGCCGCAGAATTGTGGCCTGATTGGAGATCTTGGCAGCAATAAATTCGCGAGCCACATCTACGCGCCCCTGAGCGGCGACCTCGAACTGGCGAAAGCGCGCCCCGCCGTTCGGAGAACGTACCCCATTGGTCCATCCCACAACACGGCCCGTCCCGGTGCACCAGACCCCCGGAAGCCCACGCCACATCATTTCGCGGAGCAACGCTCCCGACAGATCGACATTGCCGTGCACCATTACAGCGGTCATACGTTCAAGAGGGACGCTGGCCAACTTCTCGTCACCTTGCACCACGGTGAGACGTCCCCGGGAGAGACTGGCGCGGCTGCCTGGCGCCGTCAGATGCACGACTTCCCCGGTCGGGTCCGGTGGCACGATGCGGCGCACCACCGCAGCTTCTTGCCGCTCTTCCGGTAGGCACACTGAGGAGTGTGAGCACCGCATGCACTTGGGGTCGTCGCTCAAGGGTGCGGGCGCCCTTGTGGAGGACACCACCTTTCGTGTCGCCTCCACGGCGGCGACGGCGGCGGACCGATCCGCGTCGTCAAGGTCAACAGGCACGTTTCGGTGATGGTGGGTGAAGTACACCTGGGCGGCGGCCACCTCATGGCCCATGGCTTCCAATGCCATCGTCTGCAGCGTCAACTGCAGGCGGTTCGCTTCGGACACCGTGGGCGATCTTTTCACCGGTGTTGCCTTGTGCTCAATGATTCTGAGGGCGCCGGACGGAAGACGTTCAGCCCGATCGATACGACCATGAAACCCGAGAGTGCGCTCTCGGACATCCACGGCGCGCACGGTGTCGCCCTCACCGGCCGACGGCGTATCCACCCGGCGGTGCGCCGCCGTCCCCTCCGCCATCTGCGCGACCTGCGGGGCTTTCTCCCCCATCGCCTCGAGCCAGGCCCTCCGGGGGCAAAAGCTCCAATGCGCCACCAAGCTGATCGGCACGGAGTCTTCGTACGGTTCCCCACCGTCAAGACCCGCCTCATCCTGCGCCGTTCTCATGCGACTGCTTTCCCCGAGAGCGCCCTGCGCTCAGACGCTGACGTGCTTCCGGTGCGTAGCACTGGAAAGGCGAGGATGTGCCCAAAGCCCCACGACGCCAGTGGGGACACCTCTACACCGAGGGCGCCGACCAGAGCCTCCGTCTGAGAGCTGGCGTGGACCATCTCGACCAAGTGGCGGGAACGCAGTGCTGCCGTGAAGCGAGACAACGTGACCCATGACGTCGGCACGGGCATGAGCAGCCGCCCTGGCTGCCCCGCCATAGGGCGAATCGACGCCGTTGAAGTGGACACGTCGTGAGCATCGGCCCACACAGGCAGGCTGGCCAGGCCCCAGAGCCCGGCCCATGCCCGCGCCGCGTCCACGGGTCCCAGAGGCGCGAGGCCGGTCGCGGTCCGAGAGTCCGATTTTCCCTTGCCTGGTTCATCCACCAGGGTCTCGCCTAGCAGGCCACTGGTCACCGCGGCTGCCTCACGGGCTGCCACCGCACGGCCCGCCGGGAGAAGCGCGTGCGTGACAAATTCCATGCCCTTGTTCCGCGTCCGCATCTCCCACGCCGAGGCTCCATGGTCCGGTCGCAGCCTCTGATCATTGCGGTGCCACCAGGCGCGCTCTCCAATCCCGAGGATCATCGCCGAGTCCAGGCCCCGCAGAGGCCTCAACGACCCCTGACGAATGCCCAGGAGCTCTTCCCACCCGGCTTCCGTAGACGGAACATTGGTGCGTGCGGAAAAGAGGGCGCCATACTCCGGGGCCTTTCGGTGCATCCACCCGGTGGCGTCCTCCACATGGTGGCGCGCATGATCACGCACCACGTGCCCCAGGGCCTCACTGTCCAGGCTCGGTGCTGCCAGCTGAGGGCGTGCGTCCGCAGAGTCCGTCCATCGCAGCCGCACGGTTCCCGCCCCGTAGGCCTCCTCGACCATGTGGGCCGCGCCCAGCAGTGCCATGTGAGACAGCAGTGTCTCAATGGACCCAGCGAGCGTGATGGGCTTCAGGTTCTCCGTCATGGTCAGCGTCCTTCCTTCGAGATCGACACATCCGCTGAGCGCAGCAGAGCCTCCAGCCACGCCACGCCCCAGATTCCCCATTCGGCATCCGTCCGCTCCACCCAAGCGTCCCATTGCCCGACGTCGAACAACTCGGTGGCAGCCGCACGAAGCGAATCGTGAGCACTCGGATGGAGCAGCTCGTCGCTGTTCATCGGGAATACCCCACGGCCCAGACCATGACTGGTGCCCACGAGCCGAACAATCAGCGGGTCCACTCCAGGAACGGCTTCGCACAACATCGCCGCAGATAGCTGTTCATGCCGCCATTTGGACGGCAAGAACGACTTCTGCCGCAGCGGAAGCCGCGCCTGTCCGCTCTTGGCCAGCGGCTCAGTGGATCCCTTGCCCTGCGTCAGCCAATCCTGGAAACGCGGGTCGCGCTTCCCGTCGTCGTGGTGCAGGCCAGCGAGTTCGAGGAGCTGGAGCATGCCCTCGGGCAGCCCTGCCCGTGAACCGGACTCCCGTGCTCGCCCAGCCACGTCACGCTGGTGGTCGGCCAGGAATACACGCTGTGACACGGATGTCACGGACAGCTCCGCATCATCCGAAACGGCGGGGTGTCGGATGGAGAACAGCACCCAGGACGCCTGCTCCGGTGCTTCGGAGGATCGCCCACCGGCCACCACAGCGATCCGTGCCTCCAGCTCACTGTCCTGTTCCGGGATTCCCAGGTAAAGCCGCCAGGTCTCCCACTGACCTCGGTCCTGGAGAGCATGGCGGACGGACCTCACAGTAAGCGCTTCGTCTTCATCCTGCAGCGCAGCGGCCACCTCCAGGAGAGACTGCCGCAAATGGTCAGCAACGCCCGCAAGCGGCCGGCCTGTGGTGACCGCTACGGAGCGGCCCTGTGTCCCGACGGCGTGGGTAGCGCCGAGAGCCGGGTCCTCAGGTGATGGATCGAGCACGTCCCCGACCTCGCTCGTTCCCTCAGGGACGATCACCGCTGACATGGTCGCTGCCCAATCATGGGGCACCACAATGGTCTCACCGGGACGCAGTTGCGGCACACCGTCGCTCGGAGAGACCGCTTCCCACCCGTCCTCGCGACGGATGAACATTACCGAAGGACTCCGTCGGCCTCGCAGCATTGGAGCCAACCGGGTGATGGTCGAGGGGTAGGCCTCATGCGGCTGTGGTGGGGCAATCGTCAGCAGCGCAATGCTCTCACCGATATCGATGCCGTCATCGACGCCCTCTCCGACACGCGGCAGCCGCCTGCCGACGACAGTCACGTCTGCGTCCGGGTCCAGACCGTCTCGCAGCCACAGGGTGAGGTCTGGTTCCACCACCAAACGCTCGGAAGTCCGGCTGAACAGGGCTGCGCGTGATGGTTCGATCTCACTGAAGACCGGCCGGGACGGTGCCTCTGCCGGCGCAGGGTCGGCCAGGATAGCCGTAGGTGCGATCCCGTTGGGGTCGGCGGCCCTCCGGTCGAGCCATGTTGCCGATGCCTCCAGATCCGAGGGCCGATACGGCAAGGCGAACTTCTCCGTCACCTTCTCTCCTGGGGGACAGAGAACGTGCACGGGCCCCATATCCCTGAGGCCACGGCGGTTCACCCGGCCAGCCCGCTGTGCTAACGCGGCGCCGGGAGCCAGGTCCGTGATGAGCGCTGCGAAATCCAGGTCCAGCCCCACCTCGATGGCCTGGGTGGCAACATAGACGTCGGGGGCGCCCTTACTTCGATCCGTTGTCTGCTCCCACCGACGGCGTGGCCCCACAATCAGCTGCACTCGCAGCTCAGGTGCCCCCTTCTGGAGAAGGTCATGGACGGCCAAGGCGGACGCCACACGGTTGACCACGACCCCCACGGGGGTCTGACCTGCCTTCACGGCATCCTGCACCATCGCCATGATCTCGCGGGCAGCCGAGGTGGCTGCGGCACCCGTCTGGCCAGACAGCCACGGCCCATCCGTGTGGAGAGTCACCGGCTTCGGTCGGGTGAGACGCTGCGACAACTCGGGCTCGATCCGTCCTGCCCGGATGTCGTCCAGGGCCACTCCGATCGCAGCCGAGTCCGAAGGCAGTGCAGCCGGTGTCGCCGTGGTCTCCACAACCTGCAGGGCCTGCACATGGGCGGCGAGCGGCGACTCGGCGGCGAGCGCACTCACCCGCTGCGCGGTGGTGAGCAACTGCCTGTTCAGGTGCGCCTCATCGACCACAAGCACGGAGTCATGGGCCAACAGGCCGGCCTCACGCGGACGCATGCCGACCGATGACCCATACCCACGGAACAAGAGACGGCTGCCTGCCATATCCGGTGTCGCGCAGATGATCTGGCAGGAGAGCGGATCGTCCTGCCACCCACGTTCCGGAGCGATACCACCTCGAAGTGTGGTCACACCGAGGACGGTCTCTGTCCACGGAGAAAGACTGTGCAGGATCCGCGCGGCGCGGCCGAGCACACCGTCCTCACCCTCAGTCAGAGCATTAGACAACGCGCGTGCATGATGCTGCGCTCGTTCGGCCATGTCATCCACGAGGGCGCGGCGGCCGACGACGTGCCACAGCCGACGCGGAACCCGAGGTCCGGACCAGTCCGGCGCATGGGTCACGGCCACAGCGAACACATGGACGTCGAGCACAGCCGACTTGCCCGAACCTGTCGGCGCGACGATCGCTTCCGGCCACCGGCCGTTCCTGATCACGAATTCCGCGAGCTCCTGCTGCCACCCGAACGGGCGGTTACCATCATTGAGAGCGGCGAAGAAGCTCCCGAACTCAGGAAGCGTCAGACCAGCGGTGATCGCTGTCTGCTGCGGTGTCATGCGTCCTCCTGCATCATGGTCTGCACGTCGCGTGGAACCAACAGGCCACAGCCGAGGTGTCGGCTCTGACCCAAGGCCACGATGGATCTGTCTGAGACCAGGGACCCCATGTCCACAGTCAGCCGATAGGGCTGCGGCAAGCTGGCCCGGTTCGTCTTGTGCACGTAGGCACTGGGAGTCAGCGTCCTCAGTGCTCGCCCACTGAGTCGGACACCAAGGTCCGTGACAGCTGCGTAGCGGGCGGCCGCCTGGGTGTCCCCGGTCTCCGGGTACAGTTCGCGGAAGACATTGCCCAACGACCAGGCAGCGGCGAGGTCGACGTCGCGGATCCCGACCACCGACTTGAGGCGGCGCTCCGCCACGACGGCGGGCATCGCTTCCCAGGCGCGCGTGTACCCCGGCCGGGGAGCCCGCCAGAACGCATCGCCCGCGAAGATCTCGACCTTGTCCGGCTCAACTGCCAGCTGATGTGCCTTCGTCACAACACGACACAGCCCCGTGAGTGCACCAACCAACGCCCCCAATGCATGGCCGCTCATACCCCGGGGGACCATGAGCAGAAAACGATCGTGGGAGTCGTCGAAGGGCAGACCGTCCACGTCACCAGGGACATAGTGCAATGCCACCCGGTTGGCTGCCGGAGGCATTGACGGTGCGTATCTCCCCGTCACCTCAGGCGGAGCCCCCGCACCCATCCGGGCCACGATGGCGCGATGGAGAGCGACACAGACACTCACGAACCGTTCCTCCGGAACCGGCCGGGACTGGGACGCAATCGGCAGTGCCAGCACGTGAGACCACGGGACATCCGCATCAAGCGTGTCCACGGGACGAAACACCCCGGTGCGCTGACAGGTCTCGTCGGGCCGCGGTGCATGCGGACGCGTCGACGTCGTGTGCTTGTCTGCAGCCACACTCGGGGGCTTCCCGCGGTACTGCGCCGCATGTGCTGCCTCCAGCTCAGCCAGCCGTCCGCGCGTCGGCATGACCTGGCGCAGCTCCCCCGCATGCTGACGCAATCCCGCAGCGTCATCCAACCGGTGGGTGGGCTCACCGACGGTGTCACCAGTGTGCACTCGCAGCCGCACTGGAGACGAGGTCTCTCCGAGGTGGGGAACATCGGCGCAGAGCGTGTCGAGAGTCCTGATCATGCCGCTTCCGGCCTCAACGTCTTCCCAGATCCACAGCACCGGTCCGCCGAGGGCGAACCCCTCGGACATGGTGCGAGCGGTGACCTTGTTGTTGACCCGGCCCTTTTCTTTCAGGAAAACCCCTTCCTTGCGGTAGGTGTATGTCCGGCCGCCGGCCGAGACCGGGACGACGGTCGGAACCGACATCGCCGAGGGCGGGTGCTCCTCCAACCACTCAAGGACCTCGAGTGCGCCAGGAGTGAAGGGAGACCGCACGTCACCCGTCGACAACGAACCAACAGCGGCGGCTTGGATCAGAGCTGAGAACAACCGACTGATCGCCGGCACTTTCTCTGCGGCGCCATCCGCTCCGTGACCCGTGTACACCCCCAGCGGAAACTCCGCGCTGATCGCGAGGGTCGCCATGCTCAGGCCTCATCCGCGTCGTCACTCGTTGCAGCACCGAGGATGATCGGATTGCCAACGAGGGAGAGCGTCTGACCGGACCACTCGACGCCAGCCACCTTCTTAGCGTGCGCCAGCGCCTGTTCGAACACCTCCACGGCCGTCTCGACGTCGATCGGCGCGAGATCCAGGGACTTTCCGTAGCGCTGGTCGAGGGTGACCGCAGGCTCGCCCTTCTCACGCAGGTGACAGTTCGCACGCAGGTGCAGCTCACGGTCGGACAGAGACATGCCCAGCAATCCATACGCCGCGAGCAAGGCCCGGGAGGCCACGTCCGCCTCTGTCGTCCCCCCGAAACGGAGCTGCCGGAGAGCAGCGAAAGAGAGGAGCCTGCGGCGGGTGATGGACCGACACGCCACACCGCCCAGCTCACCGAGCGAGGGCGGAATGTTCCCCAAGCCCAAGGTGGACATCGAGGAGCCGGTGTCGCCCTTCTTCTTGGCCTCCGACAGGATCTTGGCTTGGAGCTTGTCACTGAGCTCCTCAGCCTGGTCCTTCACCAGGGCCTCGACGTCTTTCGCACTGGGCTTGACGCTGGCGGCGACGGGATCCACACGTGCCGCGGCACGCCGATTGCGCCGCTCGTCCGGACGGTGGTCCTGGTCTGTCAGAACACCGATGACCTCGCCGGTCAAGCAGGTCTGATAGCGGCCCTGATGCGACTTCCGCGTGGAATCCCACGCGCCAAGAACCAGCGACGTGGGAGCGGCTTCAAGGAGGGGGCGCGCATTGTGACGTGTGGCGTTGCGCAGGGCCCGGTACACGTCCGACTGGGTGACGGGCACCCCGTCCAGGGACGCCGAACGAATGTGGGCGTCGAACGCGCGATGCGGGAGAGTCAAGTCGGATTCGACCTGGCCGCCATAGGCAACCTCAATGGAGGGCACCTTCCGCAGGGCCGCACCCTCCCTAGTGGAACCGTCGCGTCGGGCCTCCACGATCGCATCCTCGTCCCGATTGGAAACCGACTGCTTCGAATCGACGACAACGGTCCAGACGGGCGCCGGCGCACCGTCATCCCCCCGCTCCATGCGCGTCTCGAACGCGAACGTGGCGCCGCGCCCGTCCTGCAGAACGCGAGCCGGAGCAATCACCGCCCCCGGTCCGCCCGCCGGCTCGAGCTCCGTCTCAGACAGCAGAGACGTGCTCCCACCTGGGGCGCAAGCAGACAGCAGATGGTCGAGGGACAGGGTCGTGCGGTCAGTCATGAGAGGGGCCTTTCGTTGCCGCGGCTATTGAGTGGAACGGTTCGGCGAACACGATGCTTATCGCGTCCGCCCTGTACGGGAACCTGTGCATCAGCTGGCCCGTGAGGCCCACGGTAGCACCAAGACTACTCATCAGCCAGCACTCCTTCGTGCATCCAACACTCTCAACCCAGTATGCTCTATCGACCGGGGGAGGCCACCGCACTCGATGAGGGGAGCCCGCTCTCCTGGACGGGAGGCCCCTCTCAATGGATGAAAGGAGTCGCATGCCGATTAAGTACACCCCAGAGTTCAAGGTGAAGGCCCTGCAGCTCATCGAGGAACACGTCCGTGTAGAGCAGTGCTCTGCCTTGGCCGCCTGCACCAAGGTCGGCGAAACCCTTGGCGGGATCTCCCCTCACACCCTGCGGAAGTGGTGGAAGCGAAGCGGTCTGGACCGAAGTGAGGCGCTCGGTGTGAGCACTGATCACTCTGAGGAGATACACCGACTTCACCAAGAGAACCGCACGCTGCGCGACGAGAACGAATGGCTCCGCCACACCTTGGCGTATTTTGCAGCGCGGCCCTACCGCCCACACCGTGATGACCCAGATCAGTGACCACTGTCGAGACATCGCGAAGGTAGGCTTCGGCATGCGCCTTCGCCACTCCGAGAGCTTTCATTGAGGATGGGTTGACAGAGTCGGTTGTCACACCCGGCCGCACCTACGCGGAGCACTCTCCGCGTCTTCGTTGCACTCGGGGTGGCGAGGGTGCACGGCGGACTCAATCGATGAGTGCAACAGATCCTTCCTGGGGGGCGTGTCAGATGGTCTGTGTAAGCCGTACCGAGAGGAACGGTAAGAATCATGA
>NZ_FUKP01000053.1:0-1798 GCF_900163825.1 Micrococcus lylae
AAGCGTCGGGCATGTCTCACGGCGGACCTCCTCGTCCGGTCGTCAGCGGCGCCTGTGGGGACGCTTCAGACACTGACGACGCGCACGTTCCGCCGATCCGGCGGGCCCGCGAGGAAGGAGGTCGCGCCGATGACGCCCACCATCGCACCGCCGCGGCCGGCCGCCGTAGACTGGCCGGTGATGACCGATCACATCTCCGCGGCCGAGGACGGCCGCCCCCAGGCTCCGGCCCACGACGAGACGCCGGCCGCATACGCCCGCCCGGAGAACGCGCCGGAGCACGACACGGCGGACATCGACGTGGCCGCCGAGACCGAGGCTGACCGCCGCGCCCGCTTCGAGCGCGACGCCCTCGACTTCGTGGACCAGCTCTACTCCGCCGCGCTGCGCATGACGCGCAACCCGCAGGACGCCGAGGACCTGGTCCAGGAGGCCTACACCAAGGCCTACTCGTCCTTCCACCAGTACCGGCCCGGCACCAACCTCAAGGCCTGGCTGTACCGGATCCTCACGAACACCTACATCAACCTCTACCGGAAGCGTCAGCGCGAGCCCCAGCAGGCCCAGACGGACACGGTGGAGGACTGGCAGATGGCCCGCGCCGCCGAGCACACCTCCACCGGTCTGCGCTCGGCCGAGACCGAGGCCCTCGACCATCTGCCGGACTCCGAGGTCAAGGCCGCCCTGCAGTCCATCCCGGAGGAGTTCCGCCTCGCGGTCTACTTCGCGGACGTGGAGGGCTATGCCTACAAGGAGATCGCCGAGATCCTCGACGTGCCGATCGGCACCGTCATGTCCCGCCTGCACCGCGGCCGCAAGCAGCTGCGCGAGGCGCTGTCCGACTACGCCGCAGGCCGCGGCATGGACGTCACCACCACCCCCGGCAAGAGCCGGAGGAAGACCACCGCCGCAGAGAAGGAGGCGACGCGATGAACCGCCACGACGGATGCTGCGGGGCCTTCGGCGAAGGCCACCTGGAGCGGCTCTACGAGTACCTGGACGGCGCCCTCACCGACGAGGACATCGAGGCCGTGCGCCGACACCTTCAAGACTGCCCGGACTGCCACGAGCAGGCCGCGTTCGAGCAGCTGATCCGCTCCGAGGTGCGCCGCTGCTGCCAGGAGAAGGCGCCCGAGAAGCTACGGGCCACCATCCGCATGCGCATGACCCAGATCCGCGTCACCCGCTACGAGTAACTGCGGATGGCCGCTGACACGGAACGAGGGCCCTCACCCGAACGGGCGAGGGCCCTGCCGCATCGGCGGACGAGAGACGGCTCACCCGTTCCGCGAGACCGTGAACGTGGCCGCACCGGGCAGACAGGACTCGGGCCCCCTGCCGCCACCGCCGCCGAAGGCGACCTGCGCGCCCTCGGCCAGCAGCAGCTCGGTGCCCCCGGCGTCCGTGAACACCATGCCCTCGCCGGTCTCGTCCACCGCCTGCTCCGGGAACACGGGGACCACCGGGTCGCCCCCGCCGTCCGGGACCACTACCAGGCACTCGTCCTCCAGCTGCAGGGTGCCCTGCAGCAGGGCGGAGTCGCCGGCCTCCTCCGCCGCGCCCGGATGCGTGGTCAGGGTCAGCAGGGTGACGTGCCGCCCGCCGGAGGAGGTCTCGGGCGAAGACCCGCCGGGCCGGCCGCCGTCAGAGGTCTGCGGCGCGGACGAGCCCGGGGCAGCGGAGGAGCGGTCCTCCTGGGCGCACCCGCAGAGGAGGACCAGCGCGGCGGCGCAGAGTCCGGTGAAGCGTCGGGCATGTCTCACGGCGGACCTCCTCGTCCGGTCGTCGGCGGCGCCTG
>NZ_FUKP01000021.1:0-14454 GCF_900163825.1 Micrococcus lylae
AGGCTGCCCAGGAGGCTGCCGAGCGTGAGGCCGCTGAGCGTGCCGAGGCCGAGCGCCAGGCCCGTGAGGCCCGTGAGCAGCAGCCCGACCCGACTCCGGCCACGGACCCGGCCCCGTCCTCGGGCAAGAACCTCTCGGGTGCCGTCGAGGCCGCCTACTCCGGCATCGGCGGTCGCTACGTCTACGGCGGCAAGGTTCCGGGCGGTTGGGACTGTTCCGGCTTCGCCGCGTGGGCCTACGCCCAGGCCGGCATGTCCATCCCGTCGCAGACCTCGGCCATCCGCGCCTCGGCCAACACCGCTCCGACCTCCAACCCGCAGCCGGGCGACCTGGTCTTCCAGCGCGGCGGCGGCCACGTCGGCATCTACGTCGGCGACGGCATGATGATCTCCGCGCTGAACCCGTCCCGCGGCACCTTGCTGCACCCGGTGTCCTGGATGCCGGTCTCGGGCTACTACACCTACGTCGGCCCGTGATCGGCGGCGCCCGCGGCTCGGTCCTCGGCTGACTCCGCTGCGCCCGCAGCGGAACGGGGCATGCCCATAGCTGAAAACGCCACGAAGGCGCGCATTCCCTCCGAATGCGCGCCTTCGTCGTCCCTACGATGGGACGGCCTGCGGCGTCGGCCGCGCGCCCCCGGGGCAGGCACGAGGAGAGGAGCGGTGGTCGGATGAGCATGGAGCGAGCCGCGCGGATGTCGATGATGCGGATGTCCCACGGGGGAGCGCCGCAGCAGACCAGCCTCAAGCCGGGCACGGTCAGAAGAACCCTGGGGTTCGCCGCGCAGTACAAGGGCAAGCTTGTGCTCTTCCTGCTGCTCTCCGTGGTCTCGGCCGTCCTCGGCGTGGCCTCGCCGGTGCTCGCCGGTGACGTGGTCAACGCCATCACCGGGGACGGGAACGCGGACCTCGTGGTCCGGCTGGCCCTGCTGATCGCCGCCGTGGCGCTCGCAGACGCCGCTCTGTCCATCGTGACTCGCTGGCTGTCCTCGGGATTGGGGGAGCAGGTCATCTTCGACCTGCGCACCCGGGTGTTCGAGCACGTTCAGCGGATGCCGGTGGCGTTCTTCCAGCGCACCCGCACCGGTGCCCTCGTCTCCCGTCTGAACAACGACGTGATCGGCGCCCAGTCCGCCATCTCCCGCACGCTCTCCGGCGTGGTGGCGAACGTGGTCTCCCTGGCCCTGACGCTCGCGGTGATGTTCTCCACCTCGTGGCAGATCACCGTCCTGGCGCTGATCCTGCTGCCGCTGTTCATGGTCCCGGCCCGCCGGGTCGGCGCGAAGCTGGCGGACCTCACGCGGGAGCGCGCCGGCCACAACGCCGCCATGGGTGACCAGATGACCGAGCGGTTCTCCGCTCCCGGGGCGACCCTGATCAAGCTCTGGGGCGACCCGAAGGCCGAGGCCGAGGAGTTCGGCCGCCGTGCCGGCCGGGTCCGGGACACCGGCGTCACCATCTCCGTGCGCCAGTCCGTGTTCACCACGCTGCTGACCCTGGTCTCCGCGCTCGCCCTGGCCGTGGTCTACGGCGTGGGCGGCCTGCAGGCGATCGCCGGCACCTTGGACGCCGGAGACGTGGTCACCATGGCCCTGCTGCTCACCCGCCTCTACGCGCCGCTGACCTCCCTGGCCTCGGCCCGTGTGGAGATCATGACCGCGCTGGTGTCCTTCGAGCGCGTCTTCGAGGTCCTGGACCTGCAGCCGCTCATGCGCCAGAAGAAGGTGACCACCCCGCTCCCGGACGGACCGCTGGGCCTGCGCCTGGACGGCGTGCGCTTCGCCTATCCGTCCGCCCAGGACGTCTCCCTCGCCTCGCTCGAGGAGGTCGCGGTCCTGGACACCCGTGGCGGCCAGGAGGTCCTGCACGGCCTGGACGTGGACGTCCCCGCGGGCTCCACGGTGGCGCTGGTGGGCTCCTCAGGTGCCGGCAAGTCCACCATCGCGTCCCTCGTCACCCGCCTCTACGACGTCTCCGCGGGCGCGGTGACGGTCGGCGGAGTGGACGTGCGGGACCTGTCCTTCACGGACCTGCAGAAGGCGGTCGGCATGGTGACCCAGGACGGGCACCTGTTCCATGACACCGTCCGCGCGAACCTCACCCTGGCCCGCCCGGACGCCACGGACGAGGAGGTCTGGGACGCCGTGGAGCGGGCCCGACTGCGTCCGGTGGTCCAGGCCCTGCCGGACGGCCTGGACACCGTGGTGGGCGAGCGCGGCTACCGGCTCTCCGGCGGCGAACGTCAGCGCATGACCATCGCCCGGCTGCTGCTGGCCTCTCCGCGCGTGGTCGTTCTGGACGAAGCCACCGCCGCCCTGGACTCCACCAACGAGAAGGCCATCCAGGACGCCCTCGCCGAGGCCCTGGCCGGGCGCACCGCCATGGTGATCGCCCACCGCCTCTCCACCGTGCGGGACGCGGACCAGATCCTCGTGGTGGAGGACGGGCGGATCGTCGAGCGCGGCACCCACACCGAGCTTCTCGCGACCTCCGGGCGCTACGCCGAGCTCTACCGCACCCAGTTCGCCCCGGGCGCGGACGGCTGAGCCGGCCCCACGGCCGGGAGAGCAGACACGAGAAGGCGGGCGGCCGTCGTCGGGAACCAGATCCCGGACGAACGGCCGCCCGCCTTCGTACAGTGCCCCAGACAGGATTCGAACCTGCGACCTGCCCTTTAGGAGAGGGCCGCTCTATCCAGCTGAGCTACTGGGGCCTGCGGCGCCCTCACGGGCACCGACAGACAAGTCTAGCGGCGTGCGCGGCCCCTGCCACCGAACACCAGCAGGACCACCGTGATCAGGACGATCAGCGCCAGCAGGATCCAGCGGGCCACGGTGAGGGAGGAGGCGAGTCCGGTGCCGTCGCCGCCGGCGTGCAGAGCCGCCTCGATCGCGATGTTCTCCCAGATGTCCACCGCTGCGAACACGGCGCCGAGGCCGACCATCGCCCACTTCGGGCCGGCCGGGCGCAGACGCCAGGCGGCAACGGCGATCAGGGTGAGCGCCACGGCGATCGGGAAGATCACGCCCGCGGTCTTGTGCACCCAGTTCAGCTGCCCGAGCGCGGCGTCGTCCATGACGGCGGCCAGCGCGGCCACGTCCGCGGCCGAGTAGCCGAAGAACCGGTTGTCCGGCATCGTCAGGCCGTCGGCGAGCTGCGCCATCTGGACGAGCGCGAGCAGGTGGTAGTAGCCGGCCATGAACAGCGTGGTGCCGATCAGGGCGATCACGGGCATCGCGGGGCTGCCTTCGCGCTCGCCGGCTTCGGCGAGGTCCCTGCGCGGGGACAGGTCGCGCAGGCTGACGCGTTCCGGGGCCTCGGCGGGCGTGGCGGGACGGCCGCCGTGGGCGGACGGGGACTTCTTCTTCTGGGACACGGACACCTCCGGTGGTCCAGTATCCCAGGTCGTCGGCGGCTTCCCGACGACGGCCGCGCACCTCGGGTGCGTCGGGGCGCCCGGGGCCGGGTCGGCGGTTCGGTGACGTGGTCAGGTCGCGCGACGGGGGATCGGGCCGCTGCCCGACACGGGGAGCAGGCCGCCCCCGGTGGAGGGCAGGGGCGGCATGGGGCGGGTCTTCGCCGTCGGGAACTCGAAGAGCCAGCGGACATACGGGTAGGCGGCGGCCAGCAGCAGCGGGATGAGGAAGGTCGCCGAGGCCATCCACAGGTAGAAGTCGATGGGCCGGATGCTCGCGACGTCCTCCCACAGGCGGCAGGCCACCAAGAGCACCGGCAGGTGTGCCACGTAGAGCACGATCGAGCGGCGGCCGCAGAACTCCAGGAAGGGCAGGCGCGGGAGGCGCTGGGCAAGCCAGAGCCCGAAGACGATGCCGCCGAGGCCAGCGAGGAGGGTGACCGGGTGGCCGCTGCCCATGGAGTAGCGGCCGTCCATGTGGGCCCAGATCGCGACGGCCGTGGCGGCGCCGGAGAGGAGCACCAGGCTCCAGTGCAGCTCCTTGATGCGAGGGAGCAGTCGACCGAACGCGGCGCCGAGGAAGAAGAACACGCCCCAGTAGAGGATGCGGTGCAGGTCCTTGGGGATGCCCTCGAGGACCAGCAGCAGCGCGACGAACGTGCCCGCGACGGCCCAGGAGGGGATCCAGCGGGTGATCGGGCCGATCAGGTAGCAGGCGATCAGCACCCAGAGGAACCAGAGGTGCCACCTCCCACCGAGCCAGAACTCGGGCTTGAGCAGGCTCTGCGGTCGGCCGAGGGCGAAGGCGACCAGGGCGGTCCACACCAGGTAGGGCCACAGGATCCTCTCGGCCTTGCCCCGGTAGTAGACCCCGAGGGGCTTCGCCACGGAACGTTCCAGGAGCACTCCCGAGAGGAACAGGAGGATCGGCATCCGGAAGGAATGGAAGAACTGGACGATCCCGGCCAGCGTTTTGGACTGGAACTCTGCGCCGAGGACCTGCGGCATCGTGTACGAGTGCGTCAGCACGACGAGCAGGACTGCCAGTCCACGGACCGCGTCCATCCAGTAGACCCTGGGCTTGGCCGTGGCGGACAGGGGCATGAGGGGCTGCTCCGTGGTCGTGCTCGGGATGGTCTGGACTCAGCATGCGCATTCGTCTGGCCTACAGGGTAGGCCGTGAGCGCCCCTCGGTCCGGGAACCGGCGGCTTCCCGACGACGGCCGCGCTCCCCGGTAGCCCGTCTGGGCCCGGAACTAGACTGGATCCGCCATGGATGACCTCTTCGCCGCCCTCGGCCGTGCCGCCCGCCCTGACCGCCGTTCCGGATCCTCGGATCCGCAGACCGCCCTGCCCGGACTCGTGCCGACGTCCGTCACCTCCCGGCAGGCCGATCCGGAGGCGGGCTTCGACCCGGAGGCCGGTGCCGGGCGCCGCGTGGGAGCGCCCGCAACAGGCGGGCCGGCAGGCGGAGCCGTGGCGCCGCCGTCGCCGGAGTCGCTGGTGGAGGGGCTGAACCCTCAGCAGGCCGCCGCGGTGCAGCACACCGGCTCGCCGCTGCTGATCGTGGCCGGCGCGGGCTCGGGCAAGACGCGCGTGCTGACGCATCGCATCGCCTGGCTGCTGGCCACCGGCCATGCCCGCCCGCACGAGGTCCTGGCCATCACCTTCACCAACAAGGCCGCCGCGGAGATGCGCGAGCGCATCACCGGGCTGATCGGCCCCATGGCGCAGCGCATGTGGATCTCCACGTTCCACTCCTCGGCCGTCCGCATCCTGCGCAACGAGGCCTCGGCGATCGGGCTGAAGTCCACGTTCACCATCTACGACTCCGCGGACTCGCTGCGCCTGGTCACCCAGATCGCCAAGGCGCAGGACCTGGATCCGAAGCGGTTCCACCCCAAGGGCATCCTGAACAAGATCAGCTCGCTGAAGAACGAGCTGACCGAGGCGGACGACTACGCGGCCACCGTGGCCCAGAACGACCCGTGGGGCCAGGCCGTTTCCGCGGTCTACACGGACTACACCGCACGCCTGCGCCAGGCGAACGCCCTGGACTTCGACGACCTCATCGGCATGACCGTGCACATGTTCGAGGCGTTCCCGGCGATCCTGGACAACTACCGCCGCCGGTTCCGCCACGTGCTCGTGGACGAGTACCAGGACACCAACCACGCCCAGTACCGGCTGATCCGCCTGCTCGCCGGCCCGGCGGGCGTCCCGGACGGGGTGCAGACCCCGGGCGGCGAGCTGACCGTGGTGGGCGACTCGGACCAGTCGATCTACGCCTTCCGCGGCGCGGACATCCGCAACATCGTGGAGTTCGAGGAGGACTTCGCCGACGCGGCCACCATCAAGCTGGAGCAGAACTACCGCTCCACGCAGACCATCCTGGACGCCGCCAACGCGGTGATCTCGAACAACGCGGACCGCCGCCCCAAGTCCCTGTGGACGGCCGAGGGGGCGGGCGAGAAGATCGTCGGCTACACCGCGGAGAACGAGTCCGCGGAGGCCGAGTGGATCGCCTCGCAGATCGACCGGCTCCAGGACGAGCACGGCGTCCGCCCCAAGGACGTCGCCGTCTTCTACCGCACCAACGCCCAGTCCCGGTCGCTCGAGGAGCGTCTGGTCACCCGCGGCATCCCGTACCGCGTCATCGGCGGCACGCGGTTCTACGACCGCAAGGAGATCAAGGACGCCCTGGCCTACCTGCGGGCGCTCGTGAACCCGGACGACGACATCAACGTCCGCCGCATCCTCAACGAGCCCAAGCGCGGCATCGGAGACCGCGCGGAGGGCGCCGTGGCCGCCTGGGCGGACCGCAACCGCATCCCGTTCTTCGCCGCCCTGCGGGACGCGGAGAACGCCCCCGGCATGGCGACCCGCTCGCTCAAGGCCGTCAGGGCCTTCGTGCAGATGATGGACGACCTCGCCCAGGTCGCCGAGACCTCGGACCCGGCCACCGTGCTCGAGGCCGTGCTGGAGCAGTCCGGCATGCTCGCCGCGCTGCGTGAGTCCGAGGACCTGCAGGACGAGTCCCGCGCGGACAACCTCGGCGAGCTCGTGGCCGTGGTGCGCTCCTTCTCCGCCTCGAACCCGGAGGGCACCCTCTCCGACTTCCTCGAGCAGGTCGCCCTCGTGGCGGACGCGGACCAGCTGCCGGCCGCGCCGGACGTGGAGGGCGAGGCGCTCGCCGAGCAGCAGGGTCAGGTCACCCTGATGACCCTGCACACCGCCAAGGGCCTCGAGTTCCCGGTGGTGTTCCTGACCGGCATGGAGCACGGCGTCTTCCCCCATTCGCGCTCCATGACGGATGAGAAGGAGATGGCCGAGGAGCGCCGCCTGGCCTATGTGGGCCTGACCCGCGCCCGCGAGCGCCTGCACGTGACCCGTGCCGAGGTCCGCTCGCTGTGGGGCCAGCACCAGTACAACCCTCCGAGCCAGTTCCTCGCCGAGATCCCCGAGGCCCTCATCGACTGGGAGCGTGAGGGCGCCGTCCGTCCCGGCGGCGCGCAGTTCGGCTCCATCACCTCGCTGGCAGGAGCCGGCACCTCCCGGTACGCCCAGCGCTTCGGCGGGTCCGGGGCCACCGGTTCCGGGCGCGGCTCGTCCGGCCGCGCCTCCTCGTACGGATCCGGCGCCTACGGCTCCGGAACCCGGAGGAACGACGACGGCCCCGCGCCGCGTGTGCGGCAGCGCCTCACCCGCGGAGACGAGGCGAAGGACCTCACGGTGCCGACGGGCGTCGTCCGCGGTGAGGCGCCGAGGCGCGTCAGCCCGCAGCGCGAGGTCGTGAAGCTGGCTCCCGGGGACCGGGTGCGGCACGCGACGTTCGGCGAGGGGTCGGTCGTCGGCGTCTCCGGCGAGGGGGACAAGACGGTGGCCACCGTGACCTTCGCGGAGACCGGCGCGCAGAAGCGCCTGCTGCTCCGGTACGCGCCGCTGGAGAAGGTCGACTGACCAGCGGCCGGGAGGCGGACCCTGGCCCGTGATGGCGGGGCAGGTTCTCGGTTAGAGTGGGTTCGGAACGGTTGCCCGCCGGCCGTCGCCGCCCTCGTGCGGGACGGGGCCGGCGGGGTACGTTCGCCCGGGCGGGCACGCCTGTGCCGCGCCGGGCCCACTGTCTTCGACGTAGAAGGACTCCGTAACCGTGGACCTGTACGAGTACCAGGCGCGCGATCTGTTCGAGAAGCACGGTGTCCCCGTGCTCGCCGGCATCGTGGCGCAGACCCCGGAAGAGGCCAAGGCGGCCGCTGAGAAGATCGGCGGCGTGACCGTCGTCAAGGCGCAGGTGAAGGTCGGTGGCCGCGGCAAGGCCGGCGGCGTGAAGGTCGCCAAGACCGCCGACGAGGCCTACGAGCACGCCAAGGCCATCCTGGGCATGGACATCAAGGGCCACACCGTCCACCAGGTCATGATCGCCCAGGGCGCCGACATCGCCGAGGAGTACTACTTCTCCGTGCTGCTGGACCGTGCCAACCGCACCTACCTGGCCATGTGCTCGGTCGAGGGCGGCATGGAGATCGAGCAGCTGGCGGAGGAGCGCCCCGAGGCCCTCGCCAAGGTGCCCGTCTCCGCCCTGACCGGCATCGACGCCGAGACCGCGCAGAAGATCGTGGACGAGGCCGGCTTCCCGGAGGAGCTGAAGTCCGAGGTCGCCGCCGTCATCCAGAAGCTGTGGGGCGTGTTCGACAAGGAGGACGCCACCCTCGTCGAGGTGAACCCGCTGGTCAAGACCGGCGACGGCAAGATCCTCGCCCTGGACGGCAAGGTGTCCCTGGACGACAACGCCGGCTTCCGCCAGGAGGGCCACGCCGCCCTCGTGGACGAGCGCACCGAGGACCCGCTCGAGGCCAAGGCCAAGGAGAACGACCTCAACTACGTGAAGCTCGACGGCCAGGTCGGCGTGATCGGCAACGGCGCGGGCCTCGTGATGTCCACCCTGGACGTCGTCGCCTACGCCGGGGAGAACCACGGCGGCGTGAAGCCGGCCAACTTCCTGGACATCGGTGGCGGCGCGAACGCCGAGGTCATGGCCAACGGCCTCGACGTCATCCTCGGTGACGAGCAGGTCAAGTCCGTGTTCGTGAACGTCTTCGGCGGCATCACCTCCTGCGACGCCGTCGCCAACGGCATCGTGAAGGCCCTGGAGATCCTGGGCGACACCGCCACCAAGCCGCTGGTCGTGCGCCTGGACGGCAACAACGTGGAGGAGGGCCGCCGCATCCTCGATGAGGCGAACCACCCGCTCGTGACCCTGGCCGCCACCATGGACGAGGGCGCCGACAAGGCCGCCGAGCTCGCCCACGCCGCCAACTGAGCTTCTCGGAAAGACTGAGGTAAGACTGACATGTCCATCTACCTGAACAAGGACTCCAAGGTCATCGTCCAGGGCATCACCGGCGGTGAGGGCACCAAGCACACCCGCCTGATGCTCAAGGCCGGCACCAACATCGTGGGCGGCGTGAACGCCCGCAAGGCCGGCACCACCGTGTCCCACGAGGACAAGGACGGCAATGCCGTCGAGCTCCCGGTCTTCGGCTCCGTCAAGGAGGCCATGGAGAAGACCGGCGCCGACGTGTCCGTGGCCTTCGTGCCGCCGGCCTTCGCCAAGGACGCCGCCATCGAGGCCATCGAGGCCGAGATCCCGCTGCTGGTGGTCATCACCGAGGGCATCCCGGTGCAGGACTCCGCCGAGTTCTTCGCCCTGTCCCAGTCCAAGACCGGTGAGGACGGCAAGCCGAAGACCCGCATCATCGGCCCGAACTGCCCCGGCATCATCACCCCGGGCGAGGCCCTGGCCGGCATCACCCCGGCCACCATCACCGGCTCCGGCCCGATCGGTCTGGTGTCCAAGTCCGGCACCCTGACCTACCAGATGATGTTCGAGCTGAACGACTTCGGCTTCTCCACCGCCATCGGCATCGGCGGCGACCCGGTCATCGGCACCACCCACATCGACGCCCTCGAGGCGTTCGAGGCCGACCCGGACACCAAGGCCATCGTGATGATCGGCGAGATCGGCGGCGACGCCGAGGAGCGTGCCGCCGAGTTCATCAAGGCCAACGTGACCAAGCCGGTGGTCGGCTACGTCGCCGGCTTCACCGCCCCGGAGGGCAAGACCATGGGCCACGCCGGCGCCATCGTCTCCGGTTCCTCGGGCACCGCCCAGGCCAAGAAGGAGGCTCTGGAGGCCGCGGGCGTGAAGGTCGGCAAGACCCCGTCCGAGACCGCCGAGCTCATGCGTGAGATCATGAAGGGCCTGGCCTGACCCAGACCCTCGGCCGCCGGGCCTGACGGCGCGGCGAGTCAGCGAACGGCCCCCTCACCCGTCAGGGTGAGGGGGCCGTCGTCGTGGTGTGGTCCTGTGCGGTGGCGGCAGAGGCGGAGTCAGAGCCACTCGCGGCGGCGGGCGAACCGCGCCGCGTCATGGCGAGTGGAGGCCTGGGTCTTCTGCATGGCGCTGGAGAGGTAGTTGCGGACCGTGCCCTCCGCGAGGTGCAGCTGTTGGGCGATCCTGGCCACGGAGTACCCCTCGCTCGTGGCGCGCAGGGCGTCGAGCTCCCGGTCGGTGAGGGGACAGTCGTCCGAGATCGCCCGGGCCGTGGTGTCCGGATCGATCCATCGCTGCCCGCTGTGCACCTTGCGGATCGCGTCGGCGATCTCCTCCGGCTCCGCCGACTTGGTGACGAACCCGGCGACCCCGGCCTTCAGGGCCCGTCGGAGCACCCCGGGACGGGCGTGGCGGGTGAGCATCACCACCGGGAGATCGGGGTGGGTCTGGCGGAGCGCCTCGACGGCGGCGATGCCGTCCAGCCCGGGCATCTCCATGTCCGTCACCAGCATGTCGGGATCGATGCGGCGCACCGCCTCGACCGCCTCATCGCCGTCGGCTGCCACCTCCTCGACGCGGATGCCGCCCTCCATCTCCAGCAGAGTGGCCAGTGCTGTGCGCAGGAGCTTCTCGTCGTCCGCCAGAACGATCCTGATCTCGTTCACGTCGCCTCCTCCTCGTCCGCGTCCCATCGTGCCTCGAGGGTGAACCGTTCGTCGTCACAGGAGACGTCCAGGCGGCCTCCGACTCCCGCGAGGCGGGACCGGAGGTTGGCCAGCCCTCCCGTGTGGTCCTCGGCGGGGACACCGATCACACCGTCATTGGAGATCACCACGTGCCCGGGGGCGAGGCTGATCTCGACCCGACGGGCGTCGGAGTGACGCAGGATGTTGGTGGTCGCTTCCCGGATCACGACGCCGGCCACGTGCTCGAACTCTTTGCGTCGCGGGCCGCCGGCGTCGTCGGCGGTGACGGTGATGCCTGCAGCTTTGAGCAGCGCGACGGAGTTCGCGAGCTCACCGCGCAGGGTCAAGTCGTGCCCGTCCTGTGCCAGCGCCTTGGTCTCGGCCATGGTCCGGCGCAGGGTCTGCTGGGCCTCGTCGAGTTCCCGCCGGGCCGCGTCGGGGTCCGTGGACAGCAGCCGCTGGGCGACGGCGATCTTGAGCTTCACCACGTGCAGCGCATGGCCTTGGATGTCATGGAGGTCCTGGGAGAAGCGCAGCCGCTCGGCATCGACAGAGGCCGCCCGCTCCTGCTCCGCACGCTCGTCCTGCAGGCGCATGAGATCGAAGGAGGCCCGGGAGTCGGGGATGGTCA
Source organism: Micrococcus lylae (assembly GCF_900163825.1). Lineage (NCBI taxonomy): Bacteria > Bacillati > Actinomycetota > Actinomycetes > Micrococcales > Micrococcaceae > Micrococcus > Micrococcus lylae. The sequence continues at coordinate 11,066 of NZ_FUKP01000021.1, forward strand.
CGCACGCGACGCCCGTCAGCAGGACGCCCATGCCGAGATAGACCCACAGGGCCTGGGGGTCGGTGACGACCACGAGAGCGCCGGCTGCTGCCCCGACGGTGAGCACCAGCAGGGTCACGACGGCCCTGGCCTGTCGGCTCCACATGACCTCGAGCGCACCGGGGAGGGCGAAGGCCAGTGCGCCGAGGGGAGTCAGCTCCCAGAGGGCGCTGAGAGCCCAGGTGAGGGTGCCCAGCGCGAGCACCGCCCAGCGAATCGGGGCGGCGACCTGCCGGTGCCACTGGGACAGCAGCCAGAGGCCGGCGATGAGGCCGGGTGCCAGCACGAGAGGAGGCCACGGCTCCACGGCCGACGTCAGGAGGGTGACGATGGCAGCGACGCCGAAGACTGCGAGCAGGACGAAGCTCGTCCTGCTGCGCAGTCTTCGCGTCTCCGATGTGTGCTCGGAGGTCATCGGCACTCCTGTTCAGTCAGTGCGTGGATCGGGTGCTCCTCAGGTGGCCGCCTGCCCCTGTCGCTCGACGGCCTTGTTGCTGGCCGAGAACGCCACAGCCGTCGCGACGACGGAGACGACCATGCCGACGATCAGCCAGGTGGCGTCGGCGGTGCCCCGTGCCGGGATCCAGGAAGTGATCTCAGAGGGCAGGATCTCAGGGATGGGCAGGTAGTGCAGCGTCAACATGATGCCGAATGCGGTGGCACAGAGGAGCAGGATGAATGCGATGGTCCGGATGGTCTTCATGGGAGCCTCCCGTGTCCAGGTCGATGGCTTGTACTCTTCTTCTCTCCGGTGGCCCCGATCCGCCGGGGGTGCCGCAGGACCGGAACGACATCCACCCTTCCGTCAGCGGTCCACCCTGCACCAGTGACGCAGCGTCACGCTTGCGCACCAACTCTGTCATGCCGCGCAGTGACGTGACCTCACTGCCGGGCAGGGAGTGCCCGTTGGTTGTGTGAGGGTCATGCAGAACACCACGCTTCGAACCACACCCGCCGCCCCCACTGCCGACGGCGTCCGTTCAGAGACGGTCGTCGAGATGAAGGACCTTCGCATCGACTACGGAGACTTCACCGCCGTCGACGGGGTCGACCTGGAGATCCGGCGCGGCGAGTTCCTTGGTCTGCTCGGCACCAACGGCGCCGGCAAGACCACGACCATCGAGGTGATGGAGGGACACCGGGCCCCGACCGCCGGCTCCGTCCGTTTCTTCGGGCAGGACCCGAGCAACCGGTCCCTCCGCAGCAGAGTGGGAATCATGCTCCAGGAGAGCGGATTCGCCCCGGATCTGACCGTGCGCGAGACCCTCGCGCTGATCGGTCGTCTGACCCGGCGGGACGACGACGTCGACCGTGTCCTGGACCTCGTGGACCTCCGCCGGCGTCGGGACACCCGGACCGGGCAGCTCTCCGGCGGTGAGAAGCGCCGCCTCGACTTCGCCACGGCGATCTTCGGCTCACCGGAGCTGATCTTCCTCGACGAGCCCACCACGGGGTTGGACATCGAGGCACGCGACGCCCTCTGGCACGTCGTAGACCGGCTGCGTGACGAGGGCGCGACGATCCTGCTCACCACGCACTACCTCGAGGAGGCCCAGGAGAGGGCTGACCGCATCGCGCTCATGCACAGCGGCCGCATCCATCGGCAGGGGACGGTCGCCGAGCTCACCTCGGCCTCCCCCTCGACCATCAGCTTCCGGCTGAGCCGTGAGCTCACCGTCCCGTTCGAGGACGCGACGATCGCGCCCGGCGGCGGGGTCACCATCCCCACCACGAACCTCCAGGAAGATCTGTACCGCCTCCTGGTGTGGTCCCGCTCCCGCGATGTGGAGCTCGAGGGCCTGAACGTCGGAGCCAAGGGACTCGAATCCCTCTTCCGCGCCCTGAACGCCTGATCTCACGTCCTCACGACCGACTCGACCACCACAAGAGGAGCCCGCAATGTTCGCCATCGCCCGCAGCGAGATGACACAGCTCGTCCGCAACCGCCTTGTCGCCGCCTCGTCGTTGTTCATCCCCCTCGCCTTCAGCGCGGTCCTGATCTTCAACCGCGAGAACTTCGGGGGTACCCCGGTGACGGCAGCTCTGAATCGGCCTGGGTTTCGTTCCGTTATTGAAGCAAGGATGGAACGCGATGAACCAGAAGTACTCTCCCGAGATGCGCGAGCGCGCGCTGCGGATGCTCGATGAGGCCAAGGCCTCCGGTGAGCACTCGAATCTGATGTCCGCGGTGCGGCATGTGGCCGGTCTCCTCGGCATGAGCGCGGAGACGCTGCGGGTGTGGCATCGTCGTCGGGAGGTCGACGCGGGCGCGAAGCCCGGTGTCCCGAGCGATGTCGCGGAGGAGAACAAGCGCCTGCGCCGCGAGGTGGCCGAGCTGCGGAAAGCGAATGAGATCCTCAAAGCCGCGAGCGTGTTTTTCGCGAAGGAGCTCGACCGGCCCTGACCGAGATGATCCGCTTCATCGACGAATATCGAGAGCGGTTCGGGGTCGAGCTCATCTGCCGGACGCTGCGCCCGGCAGTGCAGGGTTTCATCACGTCCCGCGGGTATCGCGCCGCGAAGACCCGCGTCGTCTCCGCCCGGCAGCTGCGGGACGAGCTGCTGGTGCCCGAGGTCGCCCGGCTGCATGCGGAGAACTACGGCGTCTACGGGCGGCGGAAGATGCATGCCCTCCTGAAACGTCAGGGATGGGACATCGGCCGAGACCAGACCGAACGCCTCATGCGCCTCGCGGGAGTGCGTGGGGTTCGCAAGTCGAAGAAGGCGTTCACGACCAGGCCCGACAAGGCGCAATCCCTGCCGCGGGACCTCGTCCAACGACGGTTCCGCGCAGACGCGCCGCGCAGGCTCTGGGTCGCGGACATCACGTATGTGGCCACCTGGGCGGGGTTCGCGTATGTGGCGTTCGTCACCGACGTGTACTCGCGCAAGATCGTGGGCTGGAACGTCGCCTCGACGCTGCGCGCGGAGGTCCTGCCCCTACAAGCGCTGGACATGGCCGCCTGGGGCGCGGACGGCCCGCTCGACGGGCTGATCCATCACGCCGACCACGGCTCGAACTACATGTCGATGGTTTACACCGACCGCGTCGTCGAACTTGGCGCGACCCCGTCGACAGGCACTGTCGGGGACTCGTATGACAATGCCCTCGCCGAGGCGATCAACAACCTCTACAAGACCGAGCTGATCCGCCAGCGCGGGCCCTGGAGGACGGTCGAGCAGGTCGAGCTTGCGACGCTCGAATGGGTGTGGTGGTGGAACCACCAACGCCTCCATGGCGAGCTCGGCATGCGCACCCCGGCCGAGGTCGAGGACGCGTACTACGCTGACCTCGGATCAGCCTCCCCGGCGACCGCCGGACAGGGAAACCGATAGGAACGAAACCCAGG
>NZ_FUKP01000029.1:0-8109 GCF_900163825.1 Micrococcus lylae
GGAGGTTCTTTTCATCGTCAACGTCTATCTGTCACCAACGTCATGGCCGAGTACACCTAGGCTGGTCGGCATGACCTCGCAGCCCCTGAGCACGCCGCCGTCGGAAGCCCGCAACCGCCCCCACAACCCGTGGTGGGTGGACGCTGTGATCTATCAGGTGTATCCGCGCTCCTTCGCGGACGGCAACGGGGACGGCATGGGGGATCTGCCGGGCGTGACCGCGAAGATCCCGTACCTGGCCGAGCTCGGCGTGGACGCGGTGTGGCTGTCTCCGTTCTACCGCTCCCCGCAGGCGGACGGCGGGTACGACGTCGCGGACTACCGGGACATCGACCCGCGCTTCGGCACCCTCGCGGATGCAGACGAGCTGATCCGCACGGCGCACGAGGCGGGACTGCGGATCATCGTGGACCTGGTCCCTAACCACACCTCGGACGAGCACCCCTGGTTCCAGGCCGCGCTGGCCTCCGCCCCCGGCTCCCCCGAGCGCGCCCGCTACCACTTCGCCGACGGCCGAGGCGAGGACGGCTCCGAGCCGCCGAACAACTGGGAGTCCACCTTCGGCGGCCGCGCCTGGACCCGCACCACAGACCCGGACGGCACCCCGGGCCAGTGGTACCTGCACCTGTTCGACTCCAAGCAGCCGGACCTGAACTGGGACAACCCGGAGGTCCACGAGGAGATGGAGTCCGTGCTGCGCTTCTGGCTGGACCGCGGTGTGGACGGCTTCCGCATCGACGTGGCCCACGGCATGGTCAAGCAGGAGGGCCTGCCGGACGCGGACCACACCCGCATGGGCATGGTCACGGACGCCGGCGAGGACCACGACCCGGACTTCGACGTGGATGCGTTCGAGCCGGCGATGCCGTTCCTGGACCAGGACGGCGTGCACGAGATCTACCGCTCCTGGCGCCGTGTCCTGGACTCCTACGACCATGAGCCGATGATGGTCGCCGAGGCCTGGGTCTCCCCGCTGCCCCGCATGTTCCGCTATGTCCGCGAGGGAGAGTGCCAGCAGACCTTCAACTTCACCTACCTGATGTCCGGGTGGGACGCGGAGTCCATGGCGTCGGCGATCGACCGCTCCATGGTGGAGGCCGCCAAGGTCGGCGCCACGAACACGTGGGTGTTGTCCAACCATGACACGGTGCGCCACACCTCCCGCTACGGCCTGTCCGACCCGTCCTCCTACCCGGACGGCATCACCGCGGAGGACGAGCAGCCGGACGAGGAGCTGGGCCGCTTCCGCGCCCGCGCCGCCGCACTGGTGGAGCTGGGCCTGCCCGGCTCGGCGTACGTCTACCAGGGCGACGAGCTCGGCCTGCCCGAGCACACCACCCTGGCCGCCGAGTACCGCCAGGACCCGTACTTCTTCCGCACGGACGGCGCCGAGCCCGGCCGCGACGGCTGCCGCATCCCCATGCCATGGAGGGCCGAGGCCCCGGGCCACGGCTTCGCCGTGAACCACGACGGCGGCGCGGCGGCGTCATCGGACGACGTCGCCTCACCGGATGAGGGTGTCGCTGCGGCGCCGAGGACGGACGGCACCCCGGCGGCCCCGTGGCTGCCCCAGCCGGAGTCCTTCGCCCGCTACGCCGCCGACCGACAGGTGGAGGTCCCGGGCTCCTTCTACGAGCTGTACCGGCACCTGCTCTCGGTGCGCGGCGAGCTGGAGATGGGCGTGGGCCGCTTCGCATGGTCCGACCGCCATAGCCCTGCCGACGGCGTCGTCGCCTTCACGGTCACCAGCGGCGGGGGGCGGCACCTCGGCTCCGGCGAGCCGATCCCGGAGCAGACCGTGCTGGTGATCGCCAACCTCGGTGAGGACGAGGTGGAGCTGCCGGCAGGCCACCGCGTGCTGGCGCGCTCGGACCGCGAGCCGGCGGCGCCCGATGCCGCCGCCGCCCTGCTGCCGGACACCGCCGCCTGGCTCCTGGTGTGACCTTCCGCGGGGTGGAAACCGCAGGCCACCACGCGGACGCGGCGTGTTGAACACGTGCGAACACGTACGGAGTGGCGCGGAGTGTGACCTGGGTCCACAATGGTGAGTCGTCTCACCCATGACCCCACCGCTTCGGAGGAGCCACCACCATGGCACACACCCCTGAAGGGGCCCCGGCACGATCTGCCACGGACCCCGGCCTGCAGCGCGGCCTGAGCACCCGTCACATCGTCTTCATCGCCCTCGGCACCGCCATCGGCACCGGCCTGTTCTACGGTTCAGCACCGGCCATCCAGACCGCCGGCCCCGCCGTGATCCTCGCCTACGCGGTCGCAGGCCTCGCCGTGTTCATGGTGATGCGCGCCCTCGGCGAGATGGCCGTGCGCGAGCCCGTCTCCGGCTCCTTCGGCGCCTACGCACACCGCTATCTGGGCCCCTTCGCCGGCTTCGTGACGGGCTGGACCTACGTGTTCGAACTGTCGATCGTGGTGATCGCGGACGTCACGGCCGTGGCCGTGTACATGCAGTTCTGGTACCCGGGCACCCCCGCCTGGCTGTGGATCGGCGCCTGCATCCTGTTCATCGGTGCCGTCAACCTCACCCATGTGGGCAACTTCGGCGAGCTCGAGTTCTGGCTCTCGATCGTGAAGGTGGTCGCGATCCTCGGCATGATCGTCGGGGGTCTGATCCTGATGGTCATGGGAATGAGCTATGACGGACAGACCAGCGCCGGCCTGCACAACCTCGTGGACCACGGCGGGTTCATGCCCGAGGGCCTCACCGGCGTGCTGCTGGCGTTGGCGATCGTGATCTTCTCCTTCGGCGGCATCGAGACCATCGGCATCACCGCCGGCGAGGCCAAGGACGCCTCCGGCGCCCTGCCGAAGGCCATCAACACCGTGCCCGCCCGCATCCTGATCTTCTACGTGGGCACCATGGTCGTGATCATGTCCCTGGTCCCGTGGAACAAGGTCAGCGGCCAGAACTCCCCGTTCGTGGAGATCTTCGACACCCTGGGCATCCCCTTCGCCCCGCACATCCTGAACTTCGTGGTGCTCACCGCCGCGGTGTCCGCCGTGAACGCCTGCACCTACTCGATCGGCCGCCTGCTCTACGCCATGGCCGGTGACGGGCACGCCCCGCGCGCCTTCCGCACCGTCTCCGACCGCGGCGTGCCGTGGGCCGCCGTGGGCCTGGTCCTGGCCGTGATGGTGGTCGGCGCCCTCATCAACACCTTCATGGAGGACGTGTTCGTGACGGTCGCCCAGGTGGCCACCTTCGCCGTGGTCTTCACCTGGACGATGATCCTCATGACGCACCGTGGCATGCGCAAGACCATGGCCCGCCATGGGGAGAGCCCCGGTACGTTCGCCCTGCCGGGCGGCGCCTTCACCACCTGGGCCACCACGGCCTTCATCGCGCTGGTCATCGGCCTGCTCGCCTGGGACCCTCAGAGCCGCCAGGCGCTCGTCATCGGCGTCGTCTGGCTGGCCGTGTTGACGGCCGCCTGGTTCCTGGGCGCCCGCCGCCACGGCCACCGCAACGCGCGCACCGGACAGATGCCCCTGGCGGCCGAAGAGTACCGCTGACGACTGCCCCTGACCGGCGTCCAGGCGCGAGGCGCGAGCATCAGGCGCCCGGCGTCCTGCGCCAGGCGCAAGGCGCAAGGCGCGAGGCGCAAGGCGCGAGGCATCCTGCACCACGGCGACGGCCCCGGCGACCTTCTCTGCGGAAGGCGCCGGGGCCGTCGTCGCCCCGGTACCGGGGCAGAGCGGGTCAGCGAGTCAACGCGAATCGGACGCTGAGGATCCGTCTCCGCTCGGCGGGGTCACCGTGATGACGTCGTCCGGACCGGCCGAGGCCATCTGCGCGATGCGGTGCTTGCCTTCGCGGCTGAGCGAGGCCCACCACTGCGAGGCCGTGGCGGGACCGTCCACGACCTCGTCGTCCGTGTCCAGACCCAGGTGGTTCTTGATGGACGCCAGCTGGGCCCGACGGCGCACAGCCTCCACCCGGGCCACCGAGTAGGACAGGGTGCGCAGCGTGGACACACACATCACCAGCATCAGCACGGAGAACGGCAGACCGATGGTGATCGCGAGCGTCTGGATGGCGGACAGGCCGCCGGCCATGAGCAGGGCCGCCGCCATGAAGGCGGTGGCGATCGCGAAGAAGAGGCGGATCCACATCTTCGGCTCCGGGTCGCCGCCGGTGGCGAGCATGCCCATCACCAGGGAACCGGAGTCCGAGGAGGTCACGAAGAAGACCGCGGACAGGATGATCGCACCGATGACGAGAAGAGTGCCCGCCGGCAGCTGCTCCAGCACCTGGAACAGGGCGGAGTTCGCGTCGATCGTGCCGTCGTCGCCCACCACGGAGGCGTAGCCGGCCGGCTTCACGGTCTCGTAGTAGATGGCGATGCCGCCCAGGACGCCGAACCACAGGACCGAGATCAGGGTCGGCACGGCCAGCACGCCCATGATGAAGGCACGCACGGTGCGGCCGCGGGAGATGCGGGCGATGAAGATGCCGACGAACGGCGTCCAGGACATCCACCAGCCCCAGTAGTACGCGGACCAGCTTGCCTGCCAGGTGTCGCCCTCCTCCCCGTTGAAGGCGGAGACGTTCAGGGAGTTGCTCAGGAAGCCCTGCATGTAGGCGCCGAAGGACTGCACCATCTCCTTGAACAGGTAGGCGGTGGGGCCCACGAACGCCAGGAACAGCAGGAGACCGGCTGCCAGGACGAGGTTGAAGTTGGACAACCACTTCATGCCACGGGCCACACCGGAGACCACCGTGTAGAGGACCACCGCGGTCACGCCGGCGATCATCACGTACTCGACCCAGGCCGAACCCTCGGCCACGATGCCCAGCGAGCGCAGGCCCGCAGCCATCTGGGTCACGCCCAGGCCGAGAGAAGTGGCGACGCCGAACACGGTGCCGATGAGGGCGATGTTGTCGATCAGGTTGCCCCAGCCGCCACGGGTGTTCTTCTCACCGATCAGCGGCTCGAAGGCCCAACGCAGGGACAGCGGACGGCCGCGGCGGTGGATCGCCAGGCCCACGCCCACGCCGACCACCGCGTAGATGGCCCAGGGCTGCAGACCCCAGTGCATGAAGGTGGTGGACAGGGCGTCCTGTGCCAGCTGGCCCGTGTTCGGGTCCGCGGCCGCCACATCCGGGCGGGGGCTCACGAAGTGGCTGAGCGGCTCGGTCATCCCGTAGAACACCAGGCCGATGCCCATGCCCGCCGCGAAGAGCAGCGAGAACCAGGACAGGGTGGAGAACTCCGGCTCCTCGTCCGGGCGGCCCATGGTGATCTGGCCCTTGCGGGAGAAGCCCAGGTACAGGCAGAAGAAGACGAAGATGAGCGCCACGAGGGCGTACCACCAGGAGAAGTTCGCGATGATCGCGGACTGCACCGAGCCGATCGCGGTCTCCATCGGCTCCGGGAACGCCAGCGTGGCGCCCACGAAGGCGAGGATCACGATGGCGGAGGGCCAGAACACCCAGCCCTTGAGCTTTCCGGTGCCGGGCACGAGCTCGACGTCGGAGCCGTGCGGCTGCTCGGGCGTGATGTCGGTGCTGCCGTCCACGCCGGGGGCGGTGGCCGCATCCACGGCGGCGTCAGAGGCCGGGCGGTCTCCCGGCGGGGTCGATGAATCAGTGCTGTTCGATGAAGGCGGAGTGGAAGTCACGCCTTATGACACTAGTTGCCGGGGCTCTGCAATGCCACATTCGGGTGAACGGCATCACGCCACACACGCAGAGCGTACAATACGCGCCCGCACTGACGTCCCGGCCCTCGCATGAGGACCGGGACCTTGGGAGGAGATCAGTTGTCGTAGATCTCGGAGTAGTACTGAGGCCCGGACGTCTCACGCGCCCCCCGCACACAACGAAAGAGGCCCCCGCTTCCGCGAGGGCCTCCTTCTGACGTGGTGGCTCCGACCGGCGTCGATCCGGTGACCTTTCGATTTTCAGTCGAACGCTCTACCAACTGAGCTACAGAGCCCGATGACTCATCGTCACCAAGATCCTCCGTCACCGGCATTCCGGTGGTCGGAACATCCGAGCGACCCTGACGGGACTTGAACCCGCGACCTCCGCCGTGACAGGGCGGCGCGCTAACCAACTGCGCCACAGGGCCATGTTCATTTTATCGCTTCGGAGGACTCTTCGGCCCTTCGCAACGAGTAGAAACTCTACCAGGGAGTCTCCCACCTGTCCAAATCGGCAGAGAGGTGATCTCCACCACGCTGCACACAACGGGTGGCCAGGCGTACCCCCAACGGGATTCGAACCCGTGTCGCCGCCGTGAAAGGGCGGTGTCCTAGGCCACTAGACGATGGGGGCCTGCCCGCTCGCGCGCACGCGTGGCGGACCCCCTGAGTCTAGAGTGGGCCTCCAGGCCCCGCAAATCCCTGGCGGCCCGCACCGGACCCGACCAGACCGCCCCAGGAGCGCCGTGACGCCCGAGCACCACACCCCCGACGAGCACCTCGAGTGGATGACGGAGCAGGAGTTCGACGACGCCGTCTCCGCCGCCCTGGCCCGGATCCCGGACGAGCTCGCCCGGCTGCTCACCAACGTGGTCGTGGTGGTCGAACAGGAGTACGAGCCGGAACCCTGGGAGGACCCGGACACCGAGCTGCTCGGCCTCTACGACGGCATCCCGCTCACCGAGCGCGCCGAGATGCCCTGGCAGCTGCCGGACCGGATCGTGGTCTTCCGCGGCCCGCTCACCCGCCACTGCCGCTCCCGCGCCGAGCTGGAGGACGAGATCACCGTGACCGTCATGCACGAGGTCGGCCACTTCTTCGGCATCGAGGAGGACCGCCTCCACGAGCTCGGCTGGGGCTGACGCCTCAGCTTCCCGACGACGGCCGCTCCCCTGCGCCTGTCCCCTCGCCCCTGCCCGGGGCCGGGCCCGGCCGCGCCGGCGGGAGCGGACCGCGCCGAGCCGCGCCGGCGGGAGCGGACCGGACACGACCAGACCCCCTCGTCCTCCGGGGAAGGCGAGGGGGTCTCGTGCCGGTGAGGGGCCGTCGTCGGGAAGCGGCCCTGCAGGCTCAGTCCTGCTGGTCCAGCAGCGGACCGAAGTCCTTGCGGGAGGCCAGGCGGTCGTCCTCGCGGAACGGGACGATGAGCACCGGACCCTTGGCATGCACGGAGACGCCCTGGCTGGTGGAGCCCAGCAGTGCGCCGGCGAAGCCGCCGAGGCCGCGGGTGCCGAGCACGGTGAGGCGGGCGGTCGTGGTCTGCGCGGCCAGGACCTCCACCGGGGCGCCGTCCAGCAGCTCGGTGGTGACGGTCAGATCCGGGTGCTCGTGGCGCATCCAGGCGGCACCGGCCTCGAGCCGCTGCTGGAGGTCGTCGATCATCGCCTGCTCGTCCACGGAGACCGACAGCCACGCGGTGGACGCGGCCACCGGCGGGACCACGGAGACCATGTGCAGCGGGGCCTGGCGGATGCGGGCCTCCTCCGCGGCCACGAGGGCGGCGGCGCGGCCCTGCTCGGACCCGTCCACACCGACCACCACGGCGGCGTCGCCGCCGGCGCGGGAGGCGTCCTCACCGGCCGGGATGATCGCGGCCGGGCAGTGTGCGTGGCCCGGCAGGGCCGAGGAGACCGAGCCGAGCAGGCGGCCCAGGAAGCCGCCGCGGCCGCGGGCGCCGGAGACCAGCATGTCCGCGTCACGGGAGAGGTCCACGAGCACGCCGGCAGCGTCGCCGATCTCCACGCGCAGGATCGGGCGCACGCCGTCCGCCTCGAGCTTGGACTCGACGGACTTCAGCATCGTCAGGACGCCCTCGCGCAGGGCGGTGTCGTCGGCGAGCTGGCCGCCGACCTCGCCGGCGTAGCCCCAGAAGGCCGGGATGGTGTAGGCGGTGACGAGGGTGAGCGGGACGCCGCGGGCACCGGCCTCACGCTGGGCCCAGCGGGCCGCGGAGATCGACTGGTCCGAGCCGTCCACGCCCACGACGACGCCCAGACGGTCGGCGGTCTCCTCCCCGGCGGCGGGGGCGGTGGTGTTCGGGTCCATGGGCATGCGGGGCCTCCTTCGGCAACGGCGGTGCCGGGATCCACGCTGACCCCGACGGTGCCCTTCCAGACTACTCCTGTGCGGGGCCTGAGGGCGGGGTCTCAGGAGCGGGGTCAGGGG